>CAJTVH010000070.1 GCA_910579745.1 uncultured Clostridia bacterium
TTTTCCATCCTTATCGCTGTAAATTCTTGTGTATATCTCTAAAAAATCCGTATTATCAGGCTGAACATCTATATCCCGCCCCGATTTTAAAGATATTCCAGTAATCTCCTCAGAGCCCCCGATATAAAATAACCCCTCATATTGTGTCTCAGCCAATTCATCAAGTGAGTTAAACTCCCTGTATTTCGTAAACTCCGAGGCGTGATACCCGTCCACCGTATCGGCGTTTCCCCCATCCTTGTCTTTCGACTCTATGTCAATATCATTAACTTTCCCGACAATTTTCTCAATAGCTGTTTGAACATTATCACTGTTAATATTAGTTGTAGAATCGTCATAACCAATTTGTGAGGCCATTTCACTTTTTATAATTTCAGCGTAAACATTAGAAGTACCCGCCGTATAAATTTTAATATTAAGCTTTTCCTCTTCTAAATTACTTCCGTTATAAACACTAATATAATCACAATTTTCACCTGAATTAGCGTACGCATATAAAACCTCGCCATCGTCAGGGTCCAAGGCGAAAACACCTATTTCCCTAAAAGCGAAATCCTCTGTTACGCCTTCATTTGTAAAAACCGCCTCAACTTCCCATTGACCCTCAGCTTCTCCGCTTTTAACGATTGTTCCGTCCAAAACATTTGAGACAAGGCTGGTAAGCTTCCATATATCGCCCGTAAACTCACCGCTCCCAACAGCGACTCTTGAAATCTCAAGCTGTCTTTTTCTTGTAATGACTTTATTCAAAAGCAGACTTCCTTTTTCCGTAAGCTCCATTTTCCCAAACACAGCCAATTAGCACAACCTCCTTTACACGATATTTACCCAACAGTAATTGTATGTTTTTTCTTAACCGACATACCAAAATATAATTTATTTTCGGTATTACTTTCGGAAATCACTTTTTCCAAATGGCTTCTTATGTTTTTAGCGGAATTTATAGCCTGTATCAGCAGGTTATATTCCTCTTTTGTTTTTACGCTTCCGTTTTTGATGACAATTCTGAAATAGTATGGTTTACCGCCGTAGGTAAACCACTCAATAACCTTGAAATCATCAAAAAAAACAGTTTTAACAAGCTGTTCAACCGCTCTTTTCGTACCTTTTTCCTTATGCCACACAACAGCGTTTTTTACTAATTCCCTTTTCTTTTTTAAATCCATGCCTAAAGGCTCATAAAAATCAACGTGAAGCTGCCACGCGAGCAAATCAACCGTTTTCTCAGGAAGCTCATCGATTCTCGGCAAAATGATATTCTCAATTAGTCTTCCGCTGATTTCCATAAGCTGTTTATCAAGGGCTTTACAAACCGCCGTAATCTCATCTGTCTTAATACTCACGGGAAGTAAATCCAAAAGACTAAGCTCATAAATATTAATCATCCTCAGCGCCTCCATAAACAATATTCACGCTTTCCGCCGCCGCTATTTGATTATACTCAATCCTTTTATAAATGGGACTGAAAACCTCAACCCTTTTAACTCCCGCCGTCATAATATTTTGAATCAGCCTCGACGGATTTATATCTCTTCCGAGTTTACTTCTCTGCCATAAAATAAACTTATCAGCCGCGTCCGATACATTTTTCTGAATTGTCCGTCCGCTTGCCGTGTCACTTTTCGCCACATAATATTTAATATCTATGTCATAGCCCACCGGTTCGGGGGCGGATACCAAAACCTTATCCGTTAACGGTCTTTTATCATCGGCGTTACAAACATCCCTGACACTTCTGAGAATTTCTTCCGTCGGTAAAATTCCGTTTCTCATAAGCGGAATTATCTCAACCTCTCCCGCGTTCGGAGAAACCACAGAAACGTCATCAATGTCCTGATTCGCTGTTTTCGCGAGATACTCATAAGCTCCTCTCGCCCCCGCCGTACTGAAACTTTCCGGAGCCATTAAAATTCTCTCTCTGAAATTCTCAACACTTTCCCTATCAGCCCCGCCGCTTGAAACCGTAACATTTTCCACAGAGGCCAAATACCCGAAAGGGTCGACTATTTTATTAATCTGCCCCGTGTAATAATCATTTCCGGCGGTTCCGGCCTCCGTACACTCAGCCAAAACAACTATTTCCGTCTCACCCGCGTTAATCTCACAATCCTCTGTTGTTTGGAAATAAACTTTATTATCACATGTTACTCTTGTTCCTTTGGGTACAATAACAGCGCTTTCCTGAATTTCCGAAAGAGTAAATTTTACAGATACCGCCGCCGCGTTCGCTTCCAGTCTCTCAACTCCAACCAGCGCGCCGATATTTTCAATAAATCCGTTATCCGCGTATTTCAAAAGATTTTGTTTAGCGGATAAATCAATATTGTTTTGTAAAAGGGCGAAATATTTAGCGAAAGTCAAAATCAGTAATCTTAAAGGGTCGCCGGGATAAAGAGTTCTTCCCGAAGCTTTTTCAAAATCCCGTATAAGCTCCGCTTTTATTTTCTCAGAGTCTTTTATGACAAAATCAATATCCGGTAAATTATCAAGAGATATACTCATCTTTTATCCTAACCTCCAGTCTTGGAATTAAAGTTCCTTCCGCGGCGCTTTTAATGTCCTCAATAAAATCAACAGCCGTAACCTCAATCCTCGGCTCAAAATCCTGTACGCTTTCCAAAAGATAAATCATCAGCTTGCTTTTTCCCTTAACACTTGAGGTATCTATAATTTCTCCCGAAATACCGAATTTTCTGTCAAGAGGAACGTTTCCCATAACTGTCGAGACAATGACGTTTACATTCTGAATAATTTCCTCAGCTATATTTTTCGGCGTTAACGTGATATTGTTTTGGTCAGCCGTAATATACATCAGTCCCACCTCCCCGCGTATTCCTCAAGGGTTATACCACAGTCTATAGACTGACAGTACCCAAACTTATTAATCAATGTCCAGTCCATATCAAGATTAGTTATAACCCATCTATATGTACCGAAAGCTTTTCCCCAAAGTATAAGAGTGACAACCGCCCCGCTCCTGTGCAGATAAATCAGTTTATCAGCTTCCGCCCTCGGTTCTGTCCCAAGCTGTGCCCTGAAAGAAACCTTAAAAGTAATGGTATCAAGTTCCTGCCCCACATACTCGCTTACTGGTTTTCCCATTAAAACATTGTTTTTAGCGAAAGTAATTTTATTGCTCCTTTTAAATCCGTCAAATGTCAGTATTCTTTTATCAGATACCTCAAAAATAATAACGTCGTCAATAGCTTTTGACCCTATAGCCCCAATCAATATAACCACCGCCTTTTTAATAAAAAAAACAGCCTCACATATTTGTGAAACTGTAAAAAATATTTTTTATTTTGTTATCTCAAGTTTCTCGATTAAAGCCTCCTGTAAAATCGCTGAGAAATTAATTCCCCTCGCTATAGCCATATCATTGAGCCATTCGGGAATAGTCAGCGTTTTTTTAACAGCTTTTGAGTTATTAAGATACTTATTTATATCACAAGTGACTAAACTTGTAAAACTGTCTTTATCATATATAATATTTTGAATTTCTGATGGTTCCCTTAATTTTATTCCTTTTTCAAGTGCTGTGACCAAATATCCCGATAAAGCTTCCTGAGCCATTTCCGCCGCTTCCTCTAAAGTATCGGCGAATGTCTGACAGCCTTCTAAATCAGGAAACTCAACCCAATACGAGCTGTCTTCTTTATGAAATACGGCGGGATAAACAAAAAACATAATAAAACCTCCCTGTATAATAATTTATTATAGCCGAACAGGGTTATTTTAACCCTGTTCTTTTTAATATAGCGTTAAGTAAGCCGGTTGGTACATCTTTATTATGAATAGGTATTGTCTCAATTTTTCCGTCTTTACTTAAAATATGATGACTTCCGTGAACTCTTACCAGCTTCCAGCCATTTTTTTGTAATAGTTTTAATAAATCTTTATCTTTCATTACCAACCCTCCTTACATTTATTATTATGACACGTACGATACGTATTGTCAATATGTTTTTTATTTTTTCCGCTTATTTCTCAATTTTTTATATTACCCCTTGACAACCACGCATTTACGTGGTATAATATAATTGTAAGGAGGTGATAGATGTGAAAGATATTGAAAAGGCAATAAAATTAATAAAAGAGCTTACCAAGTTAATAAAAGAACTTAATAAGCTCGTTTGGGAAATAGGTTCCACAATCGCCATTGTACTTTACTTATTATCCCAAATAAATTAATTTTATAGTGTGGGGAGGTTCACAACCTCCCTCGCCTTTAATATACCACATATCTTTCATAATATCAATATGAAAACAAAATTAATTAAAACTTTAATAAAACTTTTAATAGTAATTTTTATTTTATTTATCACAGTATTTATGTTTATCAATATCATAGGAGGGTTACTATGAAATTAAAAGAAATTAGAAACTCAAAAAATTTAACTCAAAAAGCGCTTTCTGAACTCAGCGGTGTTCCAAAAAGAACAATAGAAGATTTGGAACGCCGAGGTGATGGAAGAGTATCAACTTTAATTTTATTAGCTGACGCTTTAAAAGTCACATTAGATGAACTTTGCCGATAGTTTTTAAATAAGCGGGAATTTTTCCCGCTTATTTCTCATTTTTTTCATATTACCTCTTGATAACAACCTTACAAGGTGGTATAATATAATTGTAAGGAGGTGATAGACATTAAGCCGTAAACAAAGGCGAAAGCAAATAAAAAAAGCGAAAATCAAAAAAATTCTCAAATTTATTTTTCCAATAATCTCAAACTCTGTGATAAGCGGAATAATAAAATACATATTTGAAAAAATCTTAGATTAACGCTTTTACCCTCGATAATCCCACAATTATCGAGGAATCTCTTAAAAAGATTTTAATATATAACGGCTCTTTTGTCAAGTATATGAAAAAACTATCTAGAGCGTATCTGAAAACTATCATAAACTATTAGTTACATATGCAAAATATCCAAAAAATTATTAAAAAATAAACGAAAATGGTTCAATTTCGTTTTATTTTTTATAATTTTTTGTGCATATTTTAGTTTTCAGATACGCTCTAATAAAACAAAGAATATTTTATACCTTGTTTATTTACTGTTTTTTATCATCATAGGTATATTGGCGGCAATATTTTTAAACTGGCTTTTTATTATCGCCGTAATAGGAAACATTCCCGCGCTAATAATAACAATAAAAGATTTTCGGAAAGGAGAATTTTAATATTGTCTGAAGTTGATATTTACTTAAAAAACATTAAAACAAATATTAAAAAAATAAGGCTTGAGAAAAATATTACAAGACCAAATCTTTCAGCGTTAAGCGGTGTGCCTTTGCGCACAATCGAAAATATAGAAAGCGATAAACTGTCAACTGACCCAAAAATAACCACGCTTCTAAAAATCGCCGATGCCTTAGAAATAACTATTAATGATTTATACCTATAACTTCTGAAAGGCAAGGTTTTCCTTGCCTTTTATCTCTCAATTATATTAACCTTTTTCCCCGCGATATTTATTTCTCCTTTATCACATATAATATCAAGAAGCTTTTCCTTTTTATCATACCTCAAAACAGTACCGTCGTTAAAATCCACATAAGCCTTGTTTTTATCATCCTGTGACGGTAATCTGTTATCGGCGTAAAACGACCCTACAATAAACCCCGTACCATTTTCATCATAAATACAAACAACCCTTTCATTAATTTCAGGCATATAATATACTTTACCCGAAAGAGTAAAAGGTACAACAATAAACAAATCCCCTGAAACGCTGTTCTGCCTGTCAGGGAATAAAACTCTCGCCGTACCCTTCTTTTCATTGACAGAAGAAACCTTTCCTACTTTAATCATTAATATCCCTCCAGACATTTTCTTAAATTCAGCGTCACAACATAACCGCTTCTTGATATACTGTGCTTACAAGTTGTAATATTATACTTTCCGTCAAATTTATAAAATCCTTTTAAATTAATATTAATCCCCGCGAAATAAATTATATCTCCTTTCAGTTTAACGCTTGCCGTCCATTCTTTTTTGTTTTGCTCTCTCAGTCTCGCTTTCGCCTTGCGGTTATAGTCTATCGTGTCCCTTTCGCTGTTAAATTTCTCCTGAAGCCTTAAAATTTTTTTAACATTTCCCATATCAGGGGCTTTAAATATTCCCGTATAAGTCTTGTCCGTTTTGCTGTCGAAATATTTAATCTCACAGCCCCCGTAAATATTTTTAGCGCTCCGTTTAAAAGACGGATAACCGTAAAAATAACTTTTTCCGGCCTCTAAAGTTGCCGACGGAGGCAGAGTGTCATATTTAGCCTCGTCAAAAATAACAAGTTGTTTACCGCTTATTTTAATAGCGAGTCCTTCCGCTTTGCAAAGTTTCTCAAGATATGATAAATCAGATTCGTTACTTTGCTCTGACTTATCATACTTAGGGTCAATATCGCTTTCAAAAACAAGAGATAAATCCGCCTTTTTCGCTATATCATTGGCAATAACTGACAACTTAACATTTTCCCATGTCTTATAATTTTTCTCATCTCTTATACTTGAGAAAATAGGAACAGCGACAGCGTTTAAAGTCAGTTTCGTAACACTGTAATTAATATCGTCGATTTCAAAAGACCCTAATTTAATACTCCTGTTGTCGTTCGCTTTATTCCAGTTACAAACTGAAATCTCAGCCGTGAGAATGTCCCCCGTCTCAGGAAAAAATTTATTAGACCAAAATCTGTCCTTATCCGATAAAACCACTGAAACATCGTCCGTAAAATCCGTATTGTCAGAATATGTAAAGCTTTCCACATATTCCGATATGTCAGCCCCCCTGAAATTTACTTTAACCTTACACCGCCTTGACATCATTTCATGTCAGCCCTCCATTTAGGAATTTGATAATCTTCTTTAGGGTTCAAATCTTCTGTAATCTCCGGTATATTTAAAACAATTCCCGCCGGGAAAACAGCCTCTTCCCTATACTTGAAATTCGCCTTAATAAGCTTGTCAATATATTTCTCATTTCCATAAACTTTAAGGGACACGCTGTCCCACATATCCCCCTGAATAGTTGTGTAAGTTTTATCACTCATTTGAAAGTCTCGCCTTTCTCTCGTTATTTTGATTAATAATATCCATAATCATCTCAGCCAGTTCCTCACCGCTCTCCCTCATGGCTTTATTAATCAGGTTCTTTAAATTATCGGTATCTTTATTATTAGCTCCGTCAACCTTAATCTCATTGTTAATTGTCACTGAAACACTTGAGTTGTTATTTGTGGTATTTGAGGGCCTGACAATTCTCTCAGGCGTCATTCCCTCGTTTTCCCTTAGCCTGTCAAAAATATTAACGGCTGAAACAGACGCGGCAAGGGTATCTTTAATTCTGCCTATATTAGTAAAAATATTTCCTGTCTCAAGGGCGGTAAATACCTTTCTGCCCCTCGCTCCCGTTATAAGCTCCGCCCCTTTTTCCCCCGCTATAAACGTGTCGGGGGTATATTCCGTGCCCGTAGCGAAACCTTTAGGTTTTCCTATGGAAAAAAGCGTCTCCATCGCCGACGATACAGTCGATGACACGGCTAAACCGACATTAAGTTTGCCGTCTACCGTAAACTTATTAAAAATCGCCGATACTTTTTTCTCCGCCTGCCTTTTGGCGGCGTTCGCCGAGCTTTCAAGAGCCTGCTCGTCCAGATTCGCTTTGGCGTTCACCGTTAAATTTGTGTTGTACGGATTCGCCCCTATTTTAGACACTTTGCCCGAAGCCTCCTTTTTATTGTTTTCAATGGAAGCGTTAAAGGCTCCTTGATTTAAACTCGTTTTCGCTTTTATTGTTAAATTAGCGTCAACAGGATTTTTAAATAAATCGGCGGTATTAATTCCCTCCGCAAGAGACGGCGGCGTATATTTTTTATCTCCGTTATAATATTGAGCTACTTGACTGTATTCCGGAGGCTTATCATATGGAATATAATATTTTTCCCTAAGTTTATCCGTTCTTTTTCTCTTCTGTTCCTCAAAACCTACGTATAGCATATTCAGCCATGATGTAGAGTCAGGGTCATATATTTCTTCGATTAATTTTTGATTTTTCTCATTTATCTCCATTTTCTTCCCAACTTCTTTATATAAATTTTGAATATCGGGAAATAGTATATCGTCAATTTCATTTACTTTATCTAAACTTTTATTTACCGCGTTTATATTGTCTGTTAGACTCTTGGGAATTTCTTCATGATTAGTAATATACTCATCTTTAATCGCAGCAAGCTCAATTTGCTGTTTTTTTAAATAATTCAGCTCACTAATAGCGCCTTCTCTCAGTTCCTCTATATTTGATAAGTCTAAAAAACTCATACCAAAATTATTTAACGCCTCTGTGGGTAAATCCATAAGTGTTTTCCGAGAGTTTTCAGGGTCTTCGGCAGCTCGCTGTATTGCCATGGTTCTATTTGTCCGTGCTTGACTTAACGCCGAGGAATATGTGTTTTCTATCGTGTCCATCGCAAAATCCATAGTTCCCGTATTTGCGGCTGTCTTTGTGTTTTGATATTCTATCATAATTTTTTTTAATTGTTCATTATACTCTTTTGTATCTCTTCCATAAGCGCGCGCTAAGAGATTTTCCTGTGCGGAATAACGGTCCCTTGCCGCCGTATTCAGCGTTTCTGTCATCTCACGCGCTTCTTTCATAATTTCATCATAAGTTTCTTTAGTAAGACTTCCCCCATTTAAAGCCGCCTTTTCCTGAGCCTTTAATTTAAGTGAACCCATTTTTGTCTCATATTCCGACTGCGCTAAACCCGCTTTTATATTTTCTGATTCTTGTATAAGCCTCGCTATTTCCTCCGATTCATTTATATCAAGTACGTTATCTTTTAATCCTTTGTTTATAGCTTCTTTAATCTGAACACCTTTATTATATAATTCTTGAGAAGCATTATCATATAACGCTTTAACCGCTCCTTGAACTTCCTCGTTGCCCTCAAACAATCCCCAGTCAGTTCTAAACGCTTCCTCAAAATACTTTCTGCTTTCCGCTATATATTCATCAATACTATCTTTATAGCTTTGCTGCTCGTCTAAACTAAGGGTCATTCCTACAGAAACTTTCCAATTAAATTTTTCAATCTCATCAAGAGTCGCTTTTGTTTTTTCTCTTATTTCTCCTAAAACATCAAATTTCTTAAGCTGCTCTTGTAACTTTTCAAGATTTCCTCCTTTTACAATTTGTTTAGCAACACTATCGATTTGCTCCGCTGATAACGCAATATCACCGAAATGCTCTTTAAAATTTGTTTCTTTAGCTTGCTCCCAAGCCGTTTTTACCGCCGCTCCCAAACCTATAATCACCTCTATAAGCAACAAAAGGGGGTTTGCTTGGGCAGCTGACGTAAGCCCTTTTACCGCTATCGTTATACCTTTAACTTTTTCCGCTATTTTAGCGGTGACAAAAGCTCCGCCGGCCGCCGCTATACCTATTTTTATTTTATCAAAATTACTGACAACCCACTCAAAAACAGGTTTTAAACCGTTCCAAATTTCTTTTCCCTTTTTCACTAAAGATTTTACAAATCCGGCGATTTTAGCGCCAAGTCCCGGAAGAGCGTCCGCTATACTTCTTATAATAGGCGTGATAGTCGGCTCCAATTCTTTCATAATCTGAATTTTCATATCGTCTGAGGCCGACCCCAATATGGCGAGCGCCCCGCCTAACGTATCGTTCATGGCTTCCGCCATTTTCTCAAGCGCCCCCGATGAGTTTTCCATTTCCTCCTGAAGCTCAATAAGCTCTCTTTTTCCGCCCTCTGTAAAGGTTTCATATCCTGACAATAGAGCTCTAAAAGCTGTTTCCTGTGTTTTTCCCCCTATCATCTGGATATATAAATCTCTTTCAGCATCTGTCTTTAAACTTTTTAATTTATCGCTAACTTCGGCAATCACATTTGTAATACCTTTAAATTCTCCGGTTGTCGTATCATAGGCATTAACACCAAGAGCTTTCATAGCTTTGGCACTTTCACCGCTTTTCTTTGTTAAATTGGTTAATACGGATGTAAGGCTGTTTCCCGCTTCTGAGCCTTTAATACCTCTGTTGGCAAGAACGCCTAAAATAGCGGCGCTCTCTTTAAGAGGCGTGTTTAAACCCTTAAACTTTCCGCCGACTCCAATATAAGCCTCCATAAGCTGTGTAGCCGTCTGATTTGACTTATTGTTCGCCTGCGCCGCCACGTCTAAATATGTGCTGAGCTGGTCTACGCTTAAACCCATGGCTGACATAGAATCGGTTACAAGGTCTGAGGTCATGGCGAGGTCCGCCCCTGACGCCTCCGAAAGTCTTAATACTGGCATAAGACCGCTTATGCTCTGATTTGTGTCCCACCCCGCCAAAGACATATACCCTAAAGCGTCAGCGGCTTCCTTTGCCGTTTTCGTCGTTTTCTTTCCCGCCTCCAAAGCGGCGTTCTCAAGAGCCTTATATTCCTTTGACGTTTTGGACACTCCCGCTATAGCTCCCGTATTAGCTATACTCTGCTGAAAGTCCTTATA
>CAJTVH010000071.1 GCA_910579745.1 uncultured Clostridia bacterium
GATACGGAAGCTGAAATTTATGAAAGTAAAACATATATTCCAATCAGGGGTATAAGTGAGGCTTTTGGTATAGAAATCGATTATAATAATACTGATAAAACGATTACTGTAAAGTATTAGAGTGTATCTAAAAAAAAGAATTAAAGAAACTTTAAAACAAATTTATTTATAAATGAAAAAGTATATAAATTGGGACCTATTTTACTTATAGAAAAATATTAAAGAATGATTAGTATAAAAATTAATATGGCATGGGTATTAATTAGCTGAGGTAATATAATCTTTTTATGGGTTCTAAAAAATAATATTATTTTTTAGAACCTTTTTTATAAACATTGTTTTTTCCATAAGTATTCAATATTTTTATTTATGTTCTATTTTTTACCTATTGTCAATAGCCATCTTTGAGGAAAAAATATGTTCCCGTTTTCTATATACGGATAAAAACCTGTTTTTATTTCTGAATTTATATCAGCCATCATTTTTTTCTTAATTTCATTTTGAACTTTATCAGATGTTCCGGTTAGCTTCATCCATTCGTATAAGGATACAGGAATTTTTGTACTTTCACATTTAATAATCTCAATATCATTTTCATAAAATAATTTTAAAATTTCATTTTTGCTTAAATTTTTTATATGAGATGGGTCACGAAGAGTTTCAATTTCGTCCTCAATATTTCTTAAAGACTCCTCTGCCGCCTCCATATCAATTAATACAAGTTTACCATTAGGCTTTAATACACGTGCCATTTCTTTAAAAGGCATATTTATATCTGTAAAATGATGAAACGCAAGCCGAGATATTACAACATCAAAGCTATTATCAAGAAACGGCATATTATCAACATTCCCATTTACAAAACTTATATTATCAATACCGGTTTTAAAAGCTTCTTTCTTTCCTATTTCAAGCATAGCTGTAGTAATGTCAAGACAGATAACATTTTTTACAAATTGAGCAAGATAACGTCCACAGGCACATGTTCCCGCCGCCGCGTCAAGTACGAAATCAGATGAGGACGGTTTTATACAGGAAACTACATAATCAAGATATTCTTCTTTTGAAAAACTCATTGTTTTTGTCTCAAAGTTTTTTGATTGAAAAGTAAAAGATTTTTGGATTTTATCAATATTTGATAATCGCGTATATAACACCTCTTTTATATTTTTAGCAATCCCATTGACATTTTTTCATATCAACATGATTATTATCTTTAAACTCAACGTCCTCATCAATAAGTAAATTACGCTGCTGATACCACCCTGGGACTAATCTGCCGACATAATTTACAACCCTGTGGCATGGATATTTTCCATAAAGCTCAGACATAGAGAGAACTTTGCCGACAAGCCTTGAATTTTTTTCTCTGCCTATAAGTTTAGCGATCTGACCATATGAGGCTACTTTTCCTTTTGGGATTTCTTCGACTATAGAAAGTATCTCATATATTAAATCATCATTTAAAATATGTATCATAACGCTGTACCTCGTTTGGGAAGAAATAATTTTTCCATATTGACTCCTTCGAGAGAGAGCAGTTTCACTTTTTTATCAATACCGCCCGCATAGCCTGTCAAACTGCCGTTTATACCGACAACTCTATGGCATGGGATAATAATAGAAATTGCATTGTGTCCCACAGCGCCGCCTATAGCTTGTGCCGACATTCGTAAAAGTCCCTTTTGTTTAGCGATAATATTCGCGATTTTTCCATATGTCATTGTTTTTCCATAAGGAATTTGACATAGAATTTTCCATACATCTATACGAAAATCAGAGCCAATCATATGAATCGGCGGTATAAAATTTGGTTCTTTACCTGAAAAATACATGTCAAGCCATAACTTCACTTTTTCAAAAATAGAATTTTCCATTTTTTTATAGTTGGGGTTAAGATTATTAGCGTAATATTTTTGTCCATCAAACCAAAGTCCTGTTAAACCAATATCATCACAAGCGAGAAGAATTTCACCTATAGGCGAAATATATTTTGTTGTGTACCACATAAAATCACTCTCCGAAATATTTATAGAATTATCGGGGCTTTATCTATTGTATAGTTGACAAAGTATATTTGTTTTTACGATATTCTTTATTAGTTCTCTATAACTCATTTTCTATTTTATCATATTTTTTGTCTTTTTTCAACTTTATTAACTGTATCTCAAAGTCTGTGTAAACTTTAAAATGAATGTCAATTTTAAGGCTATTAATAAATTTTACAGAGTTAAATTTATTTTATGATAAGTATAAAAATAGGGCGGAAATATAGATTATCAATTTTTCTGTATTCCGTCCTATTTTTATATAGATTTTAGTTTTTATTCCTCAAGTAGTTTCTTTGCGTCTACATAAGCTGATATTCCAGCTACAACTTTTTTTGCCTCTTTCATTGCCAGAACTACGGTCGCTGGCTGATGAACAACATCTCCGCCCGCGAATACTCCTTTTAAAGTTGTCATTCCGTAAGGTCTTTCTTTTGTTATAACATATCCGGCTTCGTTTACATCAATTCCTTTGGTTGTTGAAATAATTCTTCTTGCCGGCTTTGATCCTATAGCAAGCAATATTTTATCCGCTGGAATTATTATCTCACTTCCCGCGCAATCAGCCTTCAATCCAATAATTTTTCCATCTTTTCCTATATATTCTATGGGAGTTGTTTCCCACATAAATTTAACCCCGTCGTCTACCGCTCCGTCATATTCTATTTTTGAAGCGGTTATTGTGTCAGGCGTGCTTCTATATACAACAGTTACATTTTTCGCGCCCATTCTTAAAGCGGTTCTTGACGCGTCCATAGCGACGTTTCCCGCTCCGATTACAAGAACATTATCTCCTTCAGTTACGGAAACTTCTTGTTTGTTTATTTTTCCATCATTATACATTGTCACCATTCTAAGGAAGTAATTTGACTGTACTACACCGGCAAATTCTTTTCCTGGAATATCAAGTTCTCTAGCGAGGGCTGTTCCAGTTCCTATAAAGATAGCATCAAATCCTCTCTCAAAAATTTGATCTATTGTAATATCTTGTCCAACTATACAGTTATTTATAAAGTGCACACCGAGTTCCTCAATCCTTTTTGTCTCTCGGCGAACAACGTCTTTTGGAAGTCTAAATTGTGGTATTCCATAGAGTAAAATGCCGCCTGGTTCGCTTTCAGACTCATATACCACAACGCTGAAACCCTGAATGGCCAAATCTCCGGCAACGGTAAGCCCCGCGGGACCGGAACCTATTACCGCTACTTTTCCTCTTGTTTTAGCTGGAATATTTTCTCTTGTTAGATTCATATCGGCGTCAAAGTCGGCGATAAATTGCTCAAGTTTTCCTATTTTTATAGGATTTCCCTTTTTACCGAGTATACAATGTCCCTCGCATTGTTTTTCATGAGGGCAAACTCTTCCGCATACAGCGGGCAAATTTGTTTTTCTCGCCAAAATGGCTCTCGCTTCTCCAAGATTACCTTTTGAAAGCTGATTAATAAAATCGGGAATCTCATTTTCTATGGGGCATCCTGTTCTGCATGTTGGTTTTTTACAATTAAGACATCTTTTTGATTCCGCTATTGCTTCCCTCATTGTAAGGGGAACGCTGTCTGTTTCAGGTTCGGGCACATTTTGATTTTCTAATTGGTTATCCATTTTTTATTACCTCCATAAATTATTTTAGACTTCTATAATTGTTTTCATATTTTCAAGGAGCGCTTTGTTTTGCTTAGGAAGCAGAAAACAAAATCTCAAATACTCATTACCTAAAAAAGCAAAATTTGAAGCGTCTCTTATTATCATCTTTTTTATAATTAAATTTTCAAAGACCATAGTCGAAGTAATATTGTTTTTTAAAAGTTTTATTAATATAAAGTTGGCCTCGGTCTCAAATACTTTTATATTTTTCCATTTTTTTAGTTCGGTTGTTATTTTTTCTCTCTCGTCAAAAATGAGTTTTTTAGTTTTTTCAATATACTCTTTGTCAGAGAACATAACTTCACTCGCTATTGAGGCGAATATATTTACTGACCATGGATCTTTTTTTGAGTTTATATTTTCCAGTATTTTTGTGTCTGAGCAAATACCATATCCCAAACGAAGCCCTGGGGCCGCGAAAAATTTAGCGGTGCCTCTCACGATGAACAAGTTTTTATGTGAGGGAATTAAAGATACCGCTGAAAAATTTTGTATTGAGCTTGTAAACTCTATATAAGTTTCATCAATCATAACATATATATTTTTTTTTGCGCAATAGTTTAAAAGAATTTCCATATCTCTGATGTTTACCGCTGTTCCTGTAGGATTATTAGGATTGCACATAATGACCATTTCTGTATTTTCAGGTATAAAGTTAATAAACTCATTTACGTTAAATTTAAAATTATTAATTTCTTTTAGTGGAAAAAGAATTGTTTTCCCATTATTTAACTTTATTTCCCTTTCATATTCAGAATAAGAAGGGGATACTATAATGGCTGATTTTGGGGAAATTATTTTTATAAATAAGCTGATTAACTCTGTAGCCCCATTTCCAGGAATTATATAATCGGCGTTTACATTTGTATAATTAGAGATACTTTTTTTTAATGAGAAGTAGCTTACATCTGGATATTGGCAGATATAGTTAATATTTTCTATTAACGCGTTTTTTACATTTTGGGAAATACCTAATGGATTTACATTTCCTCCAAAATTTATAAGTTCTTCTTTCGGGATATTATACTTTCTTCCAATTAGTTCCAAGTCACCACCATGGGTATTTATTAATATCATTTATTACGCTTCCTTTGTAATAGTAAAATAAAAAAATTATGGCAAAATAGATTATTAAAAACTATTTATATGACAAAGATATTTAAATGACTAGGTTTAATATACCTAACCTATATTTATTATAAAGTGTGTAATAAGATTAGTCAATTACTGTTTTTTGGTGGTTTTATGCCGTAATATTGATAATAATCGATTTTTACGTTGCCGTTAAATAACTTCCTTTTTTTATCGGCTTTTTTTCCATATAATTTTTCAAATTCCTCATGAGAGGTTATTGTGTAAAACGACCATGTTTTATTATTTCTAAAGATTTTTCCCATATCTTTGTATAAAGACTCAACATCCTTTAAAATGCCCATTCTTTCAGCATATGGAGGATTACATACACATACTCCGTAATCATTTTCTAATTTTATTTTATTAAGCGGCTTGACCTCAAAATAAATACAATCGTCAACTCCTGCCTTTGCCGCATTGTATTTTGCTATTTCTATAGCTTTTTCATCTATATCTGAGCCGTATATTTCAGGCGTAAAGTCAACTAATATATCACTATACGCTTTACTCCTTGTTTCTTTCCAATATTGTTTAGGAATATTTAGCCATTCTTCAGACACGAATTTTCTTGATATGCCTGGAGCTATATTTTTAGCAATCATAGCGGCTTCTATAGGTATTGTACCTGAACCGCATGTTGGGTCAAGAAAAACGCGGTCTTTTTTCCAAAAACTCAATTCAATTAAAGCGGCGGCAAGCGTTTCTTTAAGAGGCGCTATTACAGCGGAATCACGATAACCTCTTTTATGAAGTGATGCTCCTGTTGTGTCTATAGTAAGAGTTACGATGTCTTTTAAAATAGCGACTTGTATTTTGTAAAGTGCTCCGCTTTTTTCAAACCAGTTTATATTGTATTTTTTCTTTAAATTTTCAACTATAGCTTTCTCAACTATTGATTGACAATCGGGGACGCTGTATAATTGAGATTTTATTGATTTACCTGTTATAATAAAATTTCCGTCTTTCGGAATCCAATCAGACCAATTAAGAGCTTTTGTTTTTTCAAACAATTCATCAAATGAGAACGCTTTAAATTGTCCTATTACAAGTAAAATTCTATCTGAACTTCTAAGATGTATATTGGCTTTTGGGATGGAACTCTCATCGCCTGTAAAGCAAACCATTCCATCGGATACGGATATATTATCAAAATTGAGTTTTTGAATTTCTCTTTTTACAGTTGCCTCAAGCCCGAATGTTGTTGTGGCTATAAACTTTAAATATGACATAATTATCTATAAATATCAAATGAAAAACAATGTTTTACTTGATATACAAATATAACGACTAAAAAATGTATATTTGTCTTTTCCTTTCTTAATTTTTTAAATCCAATTTAATATTTCAAATCAATTTTAAATGGTATTTTTTTCTATAGTTAACCTTTTTAATTATATCATATATATATAAATTAGTCTATAAATTTTATTAGAGCGTATCTGAAAACTATCATAAGCTATCAGTTATATACACGAAATATCCAAAAAATTATTAAAAAATAAATGAAAACGGTTCAATTAAGCAGAAAAGCCTTTCTGTTTCGTTTTATTTTTTATAATTTTTCGCGCGTATTTTAATTTTCAGATACGCTCTAACTAAACGCTGATTAATTTACAATAAAAAATTTTATAAAAAAATTGAGTATTCATATGTTCCCCAAATATAATTAAAATGTTATAATTAATAAATTAGATAAGTATTGATTTAGGGCATATCTGAAAACTATCATAAACTATCAGTTATATACGAGAAATATCCAAAAAATAAACGAAAACGATTCAATTAAACAAAAAAGCCTTTCTGTTTCGTTTTATTTTTTATAATTTTTCGCACATATTTTAGTTTTCAAATACGCTCTAATAAAAATTATTATTTACTTTATGATTCTATTTAAGGGGGTCCAGAGATGAAATATACAGTAGGAACTTTAGCTAAATTATTTGGCGTATCAACTAATACAATAAGGAGATACAGTGAAATGGGATATATAATTCCGCGTAAAGACAAATATAGCAAATATAGCTATTATGATATATACGATGTAAACAGGATAGTAGAAGTTAGAATGTATAGAAAATTTGGTCTTTCACATGATGAAATAAAAAAAATAGTGGAATCAGATGTTACAGGTATTGTTGACAGTTTTGAGAAAAGGCTGGATATTATGGAAAACGAAATTAATAAGCTTAAAGCTTTACGTAATATGTTTAAAGCGAATATGATTATGATTAAAAGAATAGAAGAATATGAAAGCGGTTATATTACGCAAAATGTTGAGGCGACTTATTATATTGAGTATCAAAAGGAGCAAAAACTTTTTGAGGAACAAGAAAGATTAAAATCTATTCAAAATTTATTATCCCGCTTCTTTTAATACTAAACTTATATTTTACTTATAAGTATTAATCAAAATTTGAAGTATATTTTATGCTTTTATATTAAGATTTACGCCTGCAAATTCATCATTGTTTTTATTCGCTTCTTTGATAACAGCTGTATTTTCATCATCTTTTTCAATAACGATTGTACTCTTAAATTACCTAGTACACTAAAAAGTTTGATATTTCAATAAAAATATATTATGATATTTTTGAGGTGATTAAAAATGAGACCAAGAAAATATCATAATATATTTTTATTGAAATATCAAACTTTTTAGTGTACTAGTATGAAATGTCAATATCCAATTCTCTGATTTCCTGTTTTCTATAAGAAAACAAACTTACCAAAAAACCAGATATTCCAGTAATCAAAAACATAACTGCCATCCCGTTTCCTGTACCTTTTCCAACAATAGTTTCTAATAAATTTGCCAGAAAATTACCTGATTTCATAAATGGTTCAAAAATATAATCGGCAAAAAATCCTCCAAGAAGAATACCAACTGGAATTGTACAGAATTGTATTGTATTGCGAACAGCAAAAACTCTGCCCTGCATTTCCTGTGGGATTCTATTATACATAATTAAATTCTGCCCTGCCATAATAAATGGAATTGGTAAACTTGCCGCTATTCCGGCAATAGACCACATAAAACCATTTCTTGATATTGCCATAAGCATATCACCAAACAAAAAAGAAAAAGCTGCTGAAAAATATATCATTCTTATATTTTTGTTGGTACCTTTTTTTAATGATATAATTATTCCTCCAATAATTCCGCCTATTCCCATAGCCGCATTTACATACCCTAATATTTTATTGTTTCCGCCGCTTCGGGCAAGTATCATAGGTGAAAGAATATTCTCATAGGTTAACCTTGAAAAAAAATTTATAAGTGCCATCGTAAATATCATAAATAATAGTCCTTTTTGTTTTCTAATAAAGCCAAAACCTTCTTTTGCGCCAGTTAATATCGATTTTTTATGGTTTTTAGTATAATCCTCCGGAATATGAATTAATAATAAGAGTATAGAAAACGCAAAAACAAAGCTGGACAGATCAATTAATAAAATTATTCCCAATCCGCCAAAAGAAAAAACAAACGCTGAAAGTACAGGACTGAAAACAGTTATGAGATTACTTGAAAATGAATTCATTCCGCTTACATTTGACAGTTTATCTTTTGGAACAATTCTTCCAACCACTACCGCTGAAGCTGGTGATTGAAACGCATTCATAAATCCTATTACTACATTAACTAAATATATATTCCATACTTGAAGATTTTCATTAATAGACAGAATAAGCACTATCATGGAACATAAGGCAGCTATGCTGTCAGCAATAAGCAGAATAACTTTTTTACTGTATTTATCAACAAAAGAACCAGCTATCAGGCTTACAATTATAAATGGAACATAATTGCAAAATGAAATTACGGAAACTGACATTGCTGATTGTTTCTGCTCATAAATCCACAAAATTAACGCAAAACTTGTCATTGAACTACCAAGCTGAGAAATACTCTGGCTCAGCCAAAATATAATATATTTTTTATAATTATTCATCGAATTTTGCTCCTTACATAGTCTATATTTTAATGACATATTAGTGCAAAATCCGATATAAGGCAAAAATTCTTATCTCTGTACAAGCGTTGCCTTTTTATCAGACCTTGCACAGAGTTCTACATCTAAATTTATAATAATATGACAAAGCATTTGCTCACCTCCAAAACATAACTTTTTACAGCACTATTATGTTATTATATATATCGAACAAAATTCAAAATTTATTAACAGTTATTTATATTTTTTTGTTTTATATATTTGCTTTATAAATTATAAATCTGTTATTATAACAATTTTCTTATTATTCCGCAAATATTTTTTGACTTAACTGCCTTGTCTGGACTGTGATTTTACTTTCTTTTTTATTTTATACTTAATTCACTATAACCCCTAATTTATGTTATGGATTTTAAATCATGTGAGATAAAGAAGTAAAAAATGTATAAAAAATTTTGGCGTTTCTATTCGGCCGACTGCTGGACAAGTCGGGCTTTATGCGTCAGGTAATTCTACCTTGCTGACAAAAGAATAATAGATTTCGATTTCCTGCCTGCGGAGCTTCCCCCTGCGTTTCCCATCCAGTGCTTCTGATTCGTGGATAACAGTTTTCTCTTCAAACTCCCGTAAAGAGGGCAAGGGCAAATTCCTCAAAACTTGGTACTTGCGGACAACTTTCATAAACTTTTCAGCGTTTACTGCGGTCTTTCAGTGCCTTTAAAAGCTCACTCCGCAGAGTAGTGTCTTTCTTTTTCAGCTCCTTTTGCTCAGCTTCGTAGCCTACCGACAATTTAGTGAAACGCTCGTTCAATTTGTACCTAGGCACATTGCGTCATACAGATGTTTGAAGATAGCGAAAATTCCACAATCCGTTTTTCTGCTGCTTCCGGTTCTTTCTTTTTGGAGGGAAACCGACAAGGAGGATCTAAGGCAGATCATACAAAAACCGCTTCCACTTTTGACTAGTTTTCCTCTTTACTTCTTCGGGAGGGAGTCCCCGAGATCCATGGAATATTGAGCTATCTCAGGCATGACAGGACAAAGCCCATCACTGTCTGGAAATTAAGTGATGATTTTGGTCGTGCCGCCGTACTGAAAACATTCAACCCAAAACACACAGAACACCATCAGGGGCACCAAAAATCCAATATCCAAACAAGGAATACCACCGCAGCATTTAGATAGGGCAAAAACCACTATAAATGCTCCGAGAGAAAAACTATTCGCAAAATGATACTTTTGCGAATAGTTTTTGAGTTCTGTTTTGCAGACGTTGTTCTGTAAGTCATAGCTATATGGATTTTATAAACAAATCACTTTCTACAACTCTTATTAAAATCCGTTTTTAAAATAAAATACTGACTATCTTTAATTTCCTGTTACACTCCAATTAAAACAATATTTTTCCAGCTCGTTCTTTTATGGCAATTTCAAGTAAAATGATTTCTTTGTCCTCATTTATACCGTATTTGCCGTAACTTATTCACCATTCTTATAATTAAAGCCTGAAAATACCCATTCTCACGGCAGGACTTTCCACCGCTTTGGAAGCCGTGTAATATTTCTTTGTAAACGGTACCCTGTATACTCTTCCTGAACGCTGTCTTCTAAGAACGTGAAGAGAAGCTGTTCTAAGCTCGTTACTCGCCCTATAAGTCATAGCGGCTACTTTTCCCT
>CAJTVH010000072.1 GCA_910579745.1 uncultured Clostridia bacterium
CTATTAATTTATTCATACCTATATTTTATCTATAAATTTCTATTTTTGTACAGTTTTTTTAAAATTGATTTCCGTGTCTGATTTTTTTATCTGTAATCGACTACATCACAAAATATTAAATCAATTCAATTTGCCCGCTGATTTCATTTAATGACTGTCCATTATAAATATTATCTGACATCAATATATCAATATTATTATAATTTTTGCTTATGTCACCATAGCCAACCTCAAATTTATGTTCATTCCAAGGATTAATACAAGCAACTTTCCCTTTAAATCTAAATACTACATCTTGATTTAATGATAAAATTAAATCCTTTAAATCCTGAGGTTTCATAATATATCACCGTTTTCCTTTCTTTCCGTATCAGTCAATTCTCTTGTATTTCTACCAACAATTTTATTATTTTCCCAAGTATAATCATGTGCGTGCTCCCCATTTTTGCCATAAGGATGATTTTTAGGATTAGCGTGATTATCTGTGTTAATATCTTTTTTCTTATTTCCTTTACTATCATAAAAACTTCTTGTTTTAGTTTTACCATTATTACCTTTATGGTCTATAACATCATTTGGTTCCGATTTTATCGGAGGCGGTGAATGTCCCTCTATAACCTTTGTTGGTCTTACTTTTATTATATCACTTTTAGCAAATTTATCAACTCCATTCTCCTCAAAATTTTCTTTACTGTCATTAAATCCCCTGCCCGCGGCCTTTATAAACTCATCTTCGGTCATTAAACTCACAACAATAAAACACCTGCAATTACAATCATGTCCGGCTACCCCGCTGTGACCTGGAGCTATAGCCATAACCCCGCCGCCAAGGTCAAACATCTCATTTTGTAAAACCGTTTGTTTATCCATAATGATATGATTTGGGGCACCGCCTGTAAACAAACCCTTAAATCCCTTTTTCCCTTTACTTTTTAAGTTTTTCAGTATCCCTCCTGTTTTCTTGGCTTTTCCACCGTTCCGGCTTTTTCCCTTTGATTTCCCGCTCGGTCTTACTTTGCTGTCACCCATATTGCGCCAAGTTTTTACCATACGCAAACCATATTCAGGATTTTTCCTCAAAATCTCATCAACATTATTAGACGCGTCGTGAATACCTCCCTCACATACTTTGTGAGTCTCAGTTCTCACAATTCTCATAGCTTTATTGTAACTTATATTGACCTTATCGGTTAAACGCTTCGCCGCCGTACTGTATCTGTCTCCTTGATTAAGTCCCGTGGTAATCTCTTTATTGATATTATAAATAATTTCTTTTCTGTTTTTTTCAAGAGTTTTATTTAACGTAAGCCCATTTACAGGGTTTTGAACAGCTCTTTTAGCGGCTTCCGGAGTACAGCCTTTTATCCCTTTAAGATTATTATGTAAATCCTCATTTGTAACAGCTTTTTTAACACCGTCAACAATACCGTTATAGCATATTGTATAAACTTTTTCCACTGTTTCCCTTATTTCTTTAGCGGCAGCGGAAACAGCTTTATTAATTTTCTTTTCAGCTTCCTCAATAAATCTCGCGTAACTTCCTTTTCGCTGTAACAAAGCAAAACTTAAAACATCGCCGTCATCCGCGTATTTTGTATATTGCTCTCCCAAAAAACCCTGTAAATCCTTAATTAAGTCATTGTATATTTTATGTATTCTTCTTTCAGCGCCTTTTTCTCTGCTTCGGGCTATACGCCTTATTTGAATAATATGTTTTTGTAAAGTATCCTCACTGTAATACATAATTAATCACCGTTTTCAGAATACTCAAAATCGTCATAAGCATTATAATCTTCCGTTAAAGGCGGTATAGAGTTTTTTTCCTGCTCAATAAGCCGCATAACATAATCAATATCATCAATAAATGATAAAGCTGAGGTAAAAGCGACCTCTTTAGGCAATCCGGCGGCGATAAGCTGCTGTGCCGCCTGTGCCTCGCTTAAAAGGTCAAGGGGAAAGTTTCTCGTAAATTCCATAATACATTGTAGCGGGTCAATTTTTATTGTTCTCTTTCTCAAACCGCTTGCCAAAACCTTAAACATATATATACCCGCGCTTTGCATTTTCGCTTGAAACATACCGCATTTTGTCTCAAGTCCCGTAAGCTTGAATTTAAGAGAAACACCGCTTGCCCCGTTTCCAAAAGTCTCATCTGTCAAATTCGGCGTTTTAGAGAATCTGTAAATATTATCCTCAATTCGGTTCAAATGGTTCTCAGAAAAAGTATCGTTTACATCTTTAGTCAAAAAGTAAACTCTGCCGCCCGATGAATTGTAAAAAGAAAAAGACCCTGTTTTTTGAGCCTCCCGTACTTCTTCCTCTGTCAAATTTATATTCTCAAAAATCATATACGCGTTTGAGAAACTCTCAATATCATTACTGTTATCGGACATTGTCCTGTCGTACGCGTCTATGAGGCTTAAAACTTTTTCAGCGTCCCCAAGCATTTCACGATTGTTCGGGATTCCCTGCAAAGGGCAGTAATCAAATAAATGCGGTTTTTTCTTTATAAATTTAAGACCGCTTAACTGTCCCTCATAATAATAAATATCCGCGCTGTCATAAAATTCAGCTTTCCAAAGAATATTATCATTTATATCCCTCGTCTCATAATATCTGACAGCGTACTTAGGCTCTGTAATTTCCGTATCGCTCAAAACAATAGTTTCATAGGGAGCAACCGGCATAACTCTCTCATTTCCCTCTAAGTCAATGTATAGCAGCCTGCCCGAATAACCGCAGATACTCGCGTACTTAGTTATTTCCATATCAACATCAAACATATTGTTTCTAGTGACAAAATCACTTATGGCTTTCCTCGCCTTATTAACCGCTTCTTTACCTCCTGTTGCCTCTTCGCTCTCATCAGTACGGCTGTAGCTATAGGCAATAGGCTTCCCAACAAAATACCCAACTTTAAAGTCAACTATTTCTCCAAAAAAATCGTCATTAATTTTATTGTTTATCGGCGCTTTCTCATCAAAACGAGGTTCTCTCTCAAAAATAGGAACCTTATTAGCGATAGCTTGGTATCGTTCATACAAATCCTTGTTATATTTTCTGTTATATCTATGTTTGTTAATTATTTTTTGAATAATCCGAGTGGAAATCCCATTATTGTCTATATAATTAATATAAGCCGAGTAATCAGGATATAAATCTATCTTTTCGCGCATTTCTTACCGCCTCTTCTTTTGTGATTAACATAATTTCTATCAAACATAACCTCACCTTTTTTACTTATTGTAAGCCCGCATTTTTGGCAAACCCCAACATCATTTACCTGTTTCCATATATGCCCGCAAGCCATAAAATCACTCCTTATAACCTTAAAGCCGCTCCTGTTTTAATTCCGGATTGTAATTGTTCCGTGGCGTATCTTAACGCGTCCATCAAATGATTATCTTTGTCAACAGGTCTGTTTAACACATTCCCGAATTTATCTTTTTCCCATTGATAATTAGCTATTTCTCTTTTAAAGTTTTTACAATCTTTATGTATAATTATTTCACACCCTTGCAGCCACAAAATACCAAAGTTTATACTATTGGGACCTTTAACAGCGGGAATAGCCCTAATTCCTCTTCTGTTTAAATCTGAGATATTTTGAGGGCTCGCTGAATCACATATAACATATTGATTTTTAACTAAAGGTTTTATTTCTTCCGCAAGCTCATCAATATGCAGACCGCATTTATACATTTCCTGAAATATATATATTTTCTTTTGAGCGTGGTCGAAATGTATTTTAATAAACGCGGTAGGGTCTGATGAAAAACCAAAATCCAAGCCGTTATAAATATTTGAGAATGTCTGAATAATTTCTGTCAAATCGTCAACTCTCCAATTATCAAAAACAACCCCGTCCACAACACCCCACTCGCCAAGCCCAGCCACTTTATATCTTTTAGGATTACTCACTCTCATATCCTCAAACATTCGCCTGTCAGCCTCATCAAGCCATTCATTACACATATAGTTAGTAGTCACGGCGAGAATATCATCATCGATAACATCAAAAAAACGAGCTTTTAACCAGTGCAGCTCATTCCATGGATTAAATGTCAATGTAATCTGCTTAAACAGCCCTTTAGGAACCTTACCTCTTATAGATTCCTGTAATATATTAAAATCCTCTTCTTTGGTTATCTCATACGCTTCCTCAATCCATAACCAGCATAGAGCGCCCATAGTCACAGTAATAGAGGTAACTTTAAAAGGGTCGTCAAGACCCCTGAAATAAATTTTCTGCCCAGTTGGTTTATAAGTCATTTCAAGGGGAGAATATTTACACTCCCAAAAATTATCAACCCCCAGCCTTGATATAGCCCATTTCAATTCAGCGAAACAGCTGTCTTTAAGTGTTCTGAATGTTTTTCTTACAACAAGGAGATTAGAGTCAGGATATTCCATAATCCTGACAATAAAATTCAAAGCCGTGGTTTTGCTTTTCTTGCTAGCTCTTGAACCCTTGCATACCCTGAAACGCCCTTTGAAATTCCAAAATTCCCTGTATCCTTTCCCGACAACATCAGGCAAATATATCTCCTTAACTTTTTTATCACTCATTTAGCTCGTCACTGCCTTTAATCACAATAGGAATACTTACGAGTGTCTCCGCCGTTTCCTTAAACAATCCAAACCGTTTGCCCAATAACTCGGCGGCTTTCAGTCTTTCTTTCCCGTCAGGCCGTTTTTTTATTTTAGCCGCCTTTGAATATCCGTCTCCCATTCCCTCAACCACAACAACCTCCGCCTCGCTTTTTCCCCTCATTACCGCCGTAAGGTATTCAAGCACCTCTTTAGCGTCCGCCGTGTTTCTCGAGTGAATTTCCATAAGTTTACTGTCAATATAGGCTTTAATGTTAGCATTTGTTAGTAATTTACTTCCGTTTACTCTCGCTGACTCGTCTTTTTTACAATTCTTATACACCGCTTTATACGCTCTTGTGGCGTTTAAATCAATTAAATATTCCTCGCAAAATCTCTGTTGTTTCTCAGTAAGTTCCCTCATCACCTCACCCCGTTAGTCTGTTTTATTAAATTTATCTCAAAAACTCACATATCTTAGCTGCCCATTATAAAATCCCCTCTCTTCTTTTCAAGCAAAAAAGACCCGCTGTATTAACAGCAAGCCTTTTTCGCTGAAAGGAGAAGTACATAGATAAACGCAAGAATTAACCTGTTCCGGCGTTTCGGGAATTGAACCCGATAAACTAAACCTATACGCCCATACTGGCCGAAGCCTAAGCTCCGGCCTAACATATTTCATAAGAGGTTAAACAGGTGCCGTCGATTTGTCTTACCTTTCGACACTAATATCTTAACATAATTTTTATTAGAAAAATTTGCATTATTTTTGCATATTTTTTGCACATTTTTTGCATTATTTTTGCGCGTTTTTCAATTATAGAAATTTAACCACCTCATAATCTCATTTATAACCTTATCTTTTTTTCTATAAACCGTAACCCTGTCCATACTACAATCTATAGCCGCTTTCAGTGTTCCCTTATTATATTTATAAAGCGACTCTAAAATATTTATATATTCTGAACCCATACTATTTAGTATGTATTCCATATCGGCGTTATCCGCCTCAATACCGCTTATCTCCTCCTCAATAAGAAGTATCTCACCCTTTACCTCCTCTAAATTTCTTTCCAAAATCATAAAAGCCTTATCAACCGCTTTTTCCTGTGGCGACGTCTTAGTTCCCGCCGTACCGCTAACCCCTCCATAACTTACCGCCTTAAAATTATCCTCTAATTTTATAACCGAATTTTCTATCTTTCTCTCAATATCATATTTTCGACCTCTGTAAACATCAAGTTTATGTTTTAATCTTCCTGTCACTCTAAGGCTCTCATAATACTTTTTTATCTTCTCTTCCGTTTCCTTAAAAGTAAAACTCATACTTGCGCCCCTCCCTGAAAATATGTTATAATTACATTATCTGACATTGTTATTTTCATATTCAGAGGGGGCGTAAGCTCCCTTCTTTTATTTTTAATCAGAATAACCTTCCAACCGTATCGCTGATACCATTTTCTTTTTCGTCCTTTTCTCTCATCTCCCTGCATTTTTTCTTTTCCTCAAGATAATGTTTAAGAGCCTTGTGCATTTTAATACTATCTTCCGTCTGTTTTTTCATATTTTCCTTCGCTATTTTTATGAATTCCTCAACCGTTACCATTTCTACAGTCATAAAAGGGTAATATTCATCTGCCTCTTTTCCGTCAAAATACATACCGCTTTCATCAGGATATTGAGTCCCTACCATTCCTTGTATATTAAGATAATGTATAGCGTTATTCTCAATAATCAATTTGTCATGGCTATTGGTTCCCACCATATGGATATATTCCTTGTTCCCGTGTTTTTCTTTAATTTTAATAATTGGTACCAACATTTTTATCAACCTTTCTTTTGGAATTATTTTTATTTAATACAATCTTTTTTCTTGTCCTCCTTAACTGAAACTATACCACTATTAAGCTTTACTTAAAAGTATTTAAACAAAACTTTTCGGCGGCATAGGTATTTTTTCATTTGAGGGCCGCCATAAATGCAGACAGTATTCGTGATTATTTATGTATTCCTCTTTCGGCGGATGTAACTGCATTACCGTTTCATTTTCATTAAAAAACAAATCTTTAATCCGACACATCTCATTCCATCTTGGACACCTATACTCTGTACTTACTGAAACGTGTTCCCAACCGCCGCCATTACTCGCGACAACCGTAAACGTTAAATTGCTTCCCTCAAGTTTAATTTTAAATGCTCCGCAATACTCATCACCCATATCGCCCATAAGCGGCACCCTGTATTTGTTTAAACAATTAAGATTTTTCATTTTTTTCCGTCTCCTTCTCCTCATTAAGCCATTTAACTATATGATGATACCGCTCAATATATCTACAACAATTATCATTGTTTTCCATATATAAGCCTAAAGTAAAATCTCTGACAAGGTTTTGTTCAAATTCCGATAAAATCATTCCTAAAGCCGTATCTTCCGCACTTAAATCAGTTTCTACAATCTCATTAAAGACTTCTAAATTTGTCATTCTTCTGCCTCCCATAACAAACCATAACTCAGGATTATCGTAAATATTACCAATAACTTCATAACTCATACTTTCCGCTTTGCCATCAAATGTATTATAAGATTTTGCTCTTACCGGTAATAGACGCTTAAACACACCGCGGACAAATTTAACCTTGCTCTTCCAAACAGGAATAATAGCGTCAGGCACATTGTTTGTAAATCTTACAGTAATATCCCCCTCAAAAATCTTCTTACCGTTCTTATCTGTCAAACCCGTATATTGTCCAACTGTTTCAAGTTTTACTTCAATACCGCACCAATCGGAATTAATTGTATCAGCAGAATATATAGCCGGTTTACAGGGAAGTCCTGTAAACGGCGTCGGACAATAATAACCCTCTGCCCACTCGCCGTTATCAACTCTTTTACCTCTGAATAATATTTCCCTCATTTATTTTTGGCTCCCTTCATATCATTCATTTCCGGCTTATTCTTCACCGTCCAAATACAGCATATAATATTCCACATAAAGGCTCTGTCGTGGGGTTCGTCTTTGTCTCCCCTCAAATATTTCAAATAATGCCTTACCGCCGAATCTATGTAACAATGTACAGGTATTCCCTTTTTCCAGTTTCCCTCGCCGTATTTCCTCGCTCCGTCCTCAAAATGTTTTGATAACTCTAATACAGCGTCAGCAAAACCTTTTTTACCTGTCCCATATACATTGTTCATAAATTCATTTAACGCATTATATAAATTTGAAACATCTCCGCTTTTTATAAAATATGATATATCCAATAAAACTTCATTAAAAGGACAATCGGGAGTTAAATATGATAAACCCTCGATTATATCCAGAGGCATTAAATCACATCTGCCTTTTCCCTCCTGTATATCCCTTACCGCACCTGTCTTAAACTCATATCTTTCCCCGCTGTCTTTAATCCCTGTCATCTTATCTCCTCCTTAGTAATCTAAAAATAAATATACCCGCAAACATTACCACAACCATCATAAAATCCGTCTCAGCCATTACCGCCGCTTCCCGCCTGTCTCACGAAATCATCATACATCGCCGTTATCTGATACTCCTTTCCCTGTAAAACGGCAAACCTCCCGTATTTCCCTAAAACTATGTAATTTTTGCCATTATACATAACATTTCCCCCGACCATCATGCCTTTTTTTACTCTGTCAAGTTTATCCTTATACAAATCCGACTGCCTTTTAAGCCTCAATACGTTTACCTGATTATCAGCGCGCTTATTACATTTATTTTGACGCCAGATAAAGTGCCTCACAGACTCCTCTTTCCTGCCGTATTTTTTCGCTATTTCCCCAACCTTGTATCCCTTTCTGTAATCCTCTAAAACCCTGCCGCCTATCACTTTAAAACTTTGCCTTTTTCCATTAGCCTTAATCCCAAACTTTTTCATATTTCTATAAACCGTCATCTCTGAGACTCCCATTCTCTCAGCCGCCTCCCTTTCCGTCAATCCCTCCTTTAACAAACTCTCAATAAGTTTTTTCCTTTCCTCAGCTTCCTCTTTTGTCATCATCATAAGCTATTATCCTTTCTTCCGTATTAATCCTCATCGTCAAAAAACGAACATTGAGGATTTTCTATTTCCTGAATATAATACTGGCCGTTATTCAAGTTAAGCTCATATTTTCCCTCAATCTTACCGGTGACCTCATCTTTCATTTGAATTACTGATGTTACTTTATGCTCAAATTTAGGATTAATATATTTTTTTGTTTCCCTGCCGAATATAACACTGCCCGTTTCCTGAAGCTCGTGATTAAGGAATATTTTAAGTTTTAAATTTATTTCCCCCCATCGCTTCCTTTGCTTTGCATTGTGTTCAGCGTTTTTCTCATCATCATATTAAAATCCTGTCTTAACCCCGTAAATATCTCGTCTGTTATTAAAAGCTCATGTGTTTTCATTTCCCCTATCCTCCCGTAATATAAGACATACCTTCGGTGTATCTCCGTAATACTTCTCTACCGATAATGATATTATCTGCTTATCATCCGCGTACGCTATACCGTTTAAACTGTCCAGTATTATTTTCGCTATATTGTCGCAATCAGGCTTTTTGGCGGGTCTGATTAGGTTTAATAACATTTCAGCCTTTTTACCCTTTCCCGTACTTTTGGGAATATCAAAGTAAACCTTTATATCCGCCTTAATCTGTCCCTTTAAATTCGGCTGTCCGTATTTCTCCTGAAAAATCAGTTTTACGTAATTCTCATAAGAGACTGTTTTTTTAGGAGTATACGTAAATCCTTTCCCAAATTTAGGCCTTTGCTTTCCCATAGGCTTTCCCGGTATCTCAATTTTAAAGTCCATTTAATTCCTCCGTATCCGTGTCTTTGTAATCCCCCGAGAAATAATCCTCAAAAGATTTTTTCGACATATCATATCTCCTCGCCGCCTCGTCAGGATTTGTCTCACAATCCGTCAAACGCCTTATCTCTCCTTTACATTCTCTGGCCTTACATATACCGTTAATGTTAGCTATACAGCGGCAATCAACTTCTTTTTCATCATCGTTTTTTATCTTAATAAACACTTTTTATCCTCTCTTATCTTTGATTACACATTAAAAACTATTATTTCTTATTCCCTCGGTCAAGAGCCTCCGCTTTCAGCTTATTAAGCCTCTCAAAATCCCAGTCCCTCTGCTCGTAATTGATAAATTTATTCGGTTTATCAGATACCTTTGTTTTTCCGCTTTTCCCGCTTATTTCCCCCGCTGTCAAGTTACGGATTATACCAAGCGCGTAATTCTCTTTCTTGTCGTGTAGAGCGGGATTATTAATATAAATATTAAGACCGTAAATAACCTTTTGAGTCTCGTATTTTTCCCACTTACCGTAAATTCTCAGCTTAACGCCGTCAGCTATTCCGCCGCCTCTTCTCGTGTATTTAAGCACGTCAAAAAAACTGTCGATAACCTTTAGCTGTTCGGCGTTATATCTTCGCCTTTTCGCGCTTATACTCTCCGTCAATGTGTTACTCTGGGCTGGCTCCGCGTCCCCAAATTCATTCTTGACTGTTTTAACGCCGCGGCAAAAAGGCTTGCCTTTTTGGTTATATTCTTCGTCAGAAGAATATAACTTTTTAATATTATTATTGTTATTATTAGTGTCCGGTATTTCCGTAACCGGTGTTT
>CAJTVH010000073.1 GCA_910579745.1 uncultured Clostridia bacterium
TATCACACCGCTTGTTTTCGCTCAATCAGCGGTATAATTCCGTCTCTTTTAAGCAAATCGTATATAAACAGCCTGCCCTTTTGCGTCCATTTTGTCCGCATAATAACGTCGGACGTTCCGTCTGTCCTTGTAATATTTACCGTTTCCGAACTTGTATACCCTTTGTCGTGGTATTTTCTGTACAAAAGCCATTGATTTCCCTGTTTATACTGTATATTCTTATCAGCGAGAATTTTATTCATCTGCCTCGCGCTCATTCCGTAATCTTTGGCTATCTGATTAATATTCACAAGAGCCTTACTTTGTAAAATAGTGTCCGTATAATCCGCTTTCGGCTTTAACTCTCCGATAAGCTGTTCCTGCCGTTTGTTGGTTACTTCTAAAGTTTTTATTTTTTCCTTTTTGGTTTTAAGTTCCGTCAAAAGTTTTATTCCAAAGTCAGGATTTAATATAACATTTTCTATTGTAATATCTTCCACATATGTACCCGTTTCTTTTACCTTTTTCAAAGTATCCTCAACCTTGACAAAATAATTCCTTGCCTGTTCACCTTTCTCACTATGAGAAGTCATCGCAAGCTTTTTCGCAAACATGGCGGTAATTTTATAATCTTGTGTTTTATTACCCTCGACATCAATGTCGAACCCTATATAGTCAATATTTTTTTCAGCAAAAGCATTATCTAAAATATTACTCTTTGCCCACCTTGAAAATTGCCCTTTCGCCAATTCTAAAAAATCATATAGATTTCTTGCTGTTGTCATTCCATCTTCATCAATCTTTAGCAATACTTCAATAGGTGTTTGTTTAGTGACATTAACTTTATCCATCTTTTCAATTTTATTGTTCATAACTATTTCCTCCTTTTTTTATTTCAGCTTTAGTAATTTTTATTAGTATCGAGAATTTTACAATGACGGTTCGCTCCCCGTTCCGTCCATAGGTAAAGCTGGGGTGTATGTTTATCAACTAAGTAACTATCAGTTACCAAGTTCTTAAACTCCTTTAATTCTTCACCTTTTAAAAGATAATAATGTTTTCCCTCTTCAAATTTTTTATTATTACGATTAAAATTCATTTTTATATCGTCAACCGATGTTTCATAAATCTCCGCCAACTGCTGTGTTGTTAAAATCCTCTGTCCATTGTGTTTTAAAATTGGTAAATTGCTCATACTATCAAACTCCTTTTTATTTTTTTACTTTAGTTGTTTAAATACAGCTTATTTATTCACATCTGTCCTTTGGCATACTTAAATTATACTTATAAATAACCATTTAACACAAACTTCAAATTTGCTCATATCCGACCGTTTTAGCTATTTTCATACAATGATTTAAACTTTATAAAATTATTGAAAACTTTATAAAATCAATGAATATTTATACAATCTTAAAAAAAACTTTATAAAACTTTGCAAAACTTTATAAAACTAAAGTGGGAAATTTTGCTTATTTTTTTCTTCAAACTTTGTTTTTCTCAAAAAAGCTCTTTATTTTAATAATGTACCTAACTTTTAGTTTTTAACCACGCATAAATATACAAATATAATTATTTTCATAGAATATTTATGCAATTTTACATAATAATCAAAAATTTATAAAACTTTCCGTACTTTTTCAAATCTTTTTTATATTTAGAAAAGCCTCTAAAGTGGAGGCTTAAAATTCAAATATTTACTTAACTTTACTTATATAACCGTACTTTTGCTGTTTTCCCCAAGCCTGATACAAATTTGTATAGGCATATCATACTTTAACGCCTTTTCAATAGTTTTAGATTTTGGTTCAATAGTTTTATTCACGTTTATAAATTCAGTTTCATTAATACCGCTTAAAATCAATTCTTTAGCTCCCTCATTCATTTTTATTTTTTTATCCTGTGACAAAATATCAAGAGCTTTAATCACACCGTGAGGATAAAGATAAGAAATAAGGTCGCCATTATGATAGTTAAAACCATATTTTCTATTTAGTTCTTCATAGTCTTGTTCTGTAAATCCGGCATTCCAGTCACGTCCGCCTGTAAAATATTCCGGCCGGTAAAACAATTTGTGCTTTTTAATATCAACTCCTGTAATATCAATAAAATCTCTTTCAAGAATAACTTTATTTCCATTAAAATCTCTTACAAACCACGGTTCTTTTGGCTTTGGATTTTTTAATTCCTCTTCCATTTCGTGAAAACGATTGATGTAGCTCGCTGTAAATAACACGCCTTTCTTCCCTGTAAGTTTGTGCCCTATAAGTTCACAGCCTTTTTTGGTTACCTCGTAACAAGGTCTTTTTTCACCTTTAGCGTCAACATATATATCTTCCTTGAAAAAATCAACAAATCCAAAATTGGCTTCGTTAAAATATTTTATATAAATTTTAATATCTCTCAACAATTTACTATGTTCTTTTCCAACCATTTTTGCCACTTCACGGCTATTAATTGTCAATTCCCACGGTTTTAAATTTTCCATATAAAAAACTCCTTTCAAATTAAATTTGGTATTGAAAGAAGTCCCTCTGAATGGTATAATATTTTCAGAGAGATTTCTCTCTTATTTCGATAACACGTTCGGGTTAGTCGCCAAACTAACAAGTCCCGTTCGTGTTATTTTTTTATATCACCCTTTAATTTTCCTATCCCTCGCCTTATTGCTTCTGCACGCTCCACAGTTTCCTGCTCACAATAACTATTTAGTATACTTGACGATTCAGCATCTAACCTAACAGTTATACGCTCATTTTTGGGATTATTAGTTGGGCGACCTATTTTTTTGTCAGACATATAATCACCGCCTTTTGTCTGCCATAATTACATTATATAGTTTCGGCAGACAAAAGTCAAGAGTTTTTGCAAAGAAAAAAGACAATCTTTCGATTGCCTTTTTCACCGTTTCTAAGATAAATTTTATATTTATTCTACCTTGTCAATGTCTTTACCAAATGCGTCTGAATATTGACTATACAAACCTGTGTCAAAGTCATAAGTATAATCACCCACTACAGGTTTTTTATCTTTTAACTTACCATACAAAATATCAATTTGACCGGAAAGTTTTTCCCAGTCAGATTTAACATCAGAAAATTTAGAATCATCTAAACCTTTTATGTACTCATCATACTCTTTTTTTGTTTCCATAGCCTTTCCCAGTTGTTCAATAGTAAAATCTAAATCCATTGTTTTTCCTGTACTATTTTTTCCGTCACCTATATAATGAGATATGTCACAAAAACCATCATTCCAAATATCAGATGTTAAAAAGTTCTTTATCTCCTTTAATTTTTGTTTTTCAGTTTTTTGAGGTTTTTCAGAAGTTTCCCCATCATTTTTAACTACCTCTGTTTTTGATGAATTAGACTCTTGAATAGTATTTTCTCCCCCACAACCAACAAAACAAATCGACGAAACTATTAAAGCAACGCTAAGTAATCTTTTCATAAAAAAGACACCCCTTTCATATAATTTTCTCCAATTATATCAAAAAGGGTATCTTTTGTCAAATTTCACCTTCTTCTTCGTTTTCTTTTCGCCTTTGCCGTTCCTTTTTTCTCCGCCTCGGCATAATTCCGCAAAAATCCTATAACCGCCGCTTTCTCAAACCTGTCCATCTCAATAAACTCTCTGGGCCTCATACCCATTTTTATAAACGCCATATAAGCGTAATTAGTCTCAGGGTCGCCCTTAATCAGTTTTTTATTTCTTCGACCAATTCATCAATATCCGTTCTGAATCCTGAGAAGTCAAGAATAGCCTTATGTAAGACGCTTACCTCCCCTGAAAGCAAAACTTTGTTAAGATACTGATAAGCGTTCACGCAGCCTACTTTCTTTATGCTTTCAGCGTCCTTAAAATTGGGATTAAGCGTATTTTCAATAACCAGTTCCTCAGCGAACGCCTCCGAATTGACTTCCGGCTCTCCCTTTTTATTAATTTTAGTATGCTTTCTCCTTAGTTCCTTTACCTCTTTTTGAGTCACCGTTTTAATCGTCGCCGTGAAAAGCTTTCCGTTACTGTCTCTCAATCTGTTAGAAACAGGTATTTCTTTCGTCATACCCTCAACTAAATTCTGATTTAAAAATTCCTGTAATGTCTCCGCCATGTCTCATAACCTCCTAAAATGGTATTTTTATTTATTTTTTTAGTTTTTTTATTCCACAATAACCTCGCCAAACTCATTAAGCAGGTCAATATCGTTAAAAGTAAAGTCAATATCCTCATCAAGCTCCGTAGAGTCAATGTCAAGCTTTGCCATAACGATACTGTCAAGATTAACCCCCTTGACAATCGCCGTCTGTTTGCCTATTTTGGTGCTTGGGTCCTCATTCTCAATAAGTATGTCAAAGTAGGTATCAACACCCTCTTTGATATATCTCATCATCATCGCCCTAAACTTGCTTGTACAGTAATATATAGTCATAGAACCCGAACCGCTCCATCCGTTAGCTTTGTGTTTCGTACCTGTCTGCCCTAATACTTTTATCTCGCCTTTTTCCTTTTCCACGCTGACCTCTATATTTTTCACATAGAAAAGTTCCTCAACGTTTCCGTCTATTGTAGCGATACATCGCCCCATAGCTCCGTTCACAACGCTCTCAACAGCCAATGTAGCCATAAAATATCATCTCCTATTCCACTATACAAGTCATATAGAGTTTTTCCATCGCGCCGACAGGCTCTATATACTCGTTTACGATAACGTCGCCTTTCTCAGTTCCCTTTTCGACAGTTATATCCTCCGTATTGAAATTCTCAATCGCCTGTATCGCCTCAAGCTTATTATGATAATTTATAAGCTCAGACTTAAAAATATCCCTGCCTGTGGCGTTGTTCTGTACCTTGCCAAGATAATAATTATCAAAAATTCTCGCCGTGTCGTTCGCCACAGCGTCAAGAACCCTTATAACCTGATTGCTGGAAAAATCGCTGTTTTTATCGGCGGTAACATCCGTAAAAGAATTAATATCTTTCAGTACCTTGTACTCGCCCTTATCGCCGTAAAAAACAAACTCGCCTTTTCCGATAAACTCTTTTAGCTCTGACTTTTTATAAGCCGCCAAAATATTTAATTCCCCGTCATATCTCACGTTTGTCAAACTCTCGTTTACTTCCGCTCCCGCCGTTTTTCCGGCTGCCCAATAAACAAGCCCCGTCTCGCTAATAACATCATTAACAGCCTTAACCTCGTTTTTAACGGATATAACACCCTCAAAATCGGCTTTGGCGTAATCGTGGAGCACACAAGTAACCTTGTACCCCTCATCGTCTCTAAGTCTCTTTACAAAGCTCGTAAACAATCCTTTTGTAACATCATCGTTACCGTCATATAAAACCGTTGTAAAATCCACCCCCTCAATCTGGTCAAGAAACTCCGCGTAATCATTTCCCGTAACTTCCTCGTCCGTTCCCCCCGTTAAATTAGTCCCCGCTGCCGCCGTAATTTTTGTGCCGCCAAATGTCACAAAGTCATTAGGGACAAGCTCGGAAACGTCCGTAACCGTCTGACTGTCAACCTCGGTAAAATCACTTCCTAACAGTGTTTTAACCACAAAGCCGTTTTCCTTGTCAATATCCGCCTCAATGACAATTTTTATATCATTGCCCCTGATACCGCCGCAAACGGCCGTTACCGTCAAGCTATCGCCTCCCGTACCGATTGCCGCCGCCGCTTTCGATCCCGCGCCGAGCCTGAATAATTTTACCTCACTCGCCCCTTTAAAGACCTCACGCAAGGGAAGTATTTTATCATCTGTATAAGAGTAACCCAAAACAGACAGACAAGACTTTTGGAAATCTTCCGCCGTTAAAGATATAACCTCATTCTCTTTGCCCCAGGAACCGATAAAGGGCACCGCGACAATACCCCTTTCTCCAATAGAGCCTAACGCCCTCGCCTTAGACACAAAATTTATGTACGCCCCCGGCAAAACCTTATTTTGTGTGGTAAACACACCGCCTCCCGCCGCCATATTATCTCACCTTGCCTTTCAAATAATTATCAATAAGTTTATTAACCTCTGACTTTGTATAGCTTTTTCCCTTTTCCAAAACTGTTTCAAGTAAATCTCTGTGAGATTTATAACTTTTACTTGAAAGAAACGCTTGTTTTGAAAAACTCAATTCTTTTATATCGGCAGCGTTTGCTTTTTCCTCTGAAAAGTTTTCCGCCACATCGTTAACTTTTTCCTCTGAAACATTTTTTCTCGCCATTACTTATTGCCTCCCTTTTGTTTTAAAGCGTTCATTCTCACATCATCATTCCTAATCAAATATCTCGCCGTAACGTCAAATATAAAATGGTAAATCCCATCGCCTTTCTCGCCTCTCGTGTTTTGAGTTCTGTATACAGCCTCATCCGTCTCAATAGTCTCAAACTCAGAATACATATTTTTAAGCCAGTTGTTGTATTCCATATTTTCCTTTTCCTTACACACATAAGAAACGTCAAAAGTCAAATCCAGCCGTCTCATACCGCCTATGCCGTATTTTGTGTTTGAACTTATAACCATTACGAAGATTTTACCGAAAGCGTTAGACGTTACAGCGTCAACCTCAATTTTTTTATCGGGATAAAGCTTTTTTATTTTTCTCGCTATTCCCTTTGAGATTATGTTTGTATACAAAATCAAAGCCCCTTTCTTGAGTATCTTTTTATATAGTAATTGATTTTTCTCTCAAACCTTTCTCTTTGAGTGAGTTTTATTTTCTCGCACGCCCGTTTAAAAACCCATTTCCCGCTTACCGTTCCTGTCGGTACGGCTCTTTTAAACATTCTCCCGTTTTTACAGCGTGTTTCTTTTATCGTGTACGACCCGACTATCATACCTTTTTTAGATGTTGGGTCGTACACAAAAACCCGTCCCCGCCAATATCCCGGCACAAAATGACTTCTGAATCCCTTTTCAATATATCCGGCGTAATTGGCGTAGTTGCCTATACCAACCGTTATTTTTCCATTTGAGATTTGAGCCGTGTTGTCGCTGTGAAAACTTCGCTCATAGGTCTTGCTGGCGTAAATTTTTTCATCATCTGTAATCCTTACAGCTTCTCTCACAAATTTATTTCCCTCAAAAACAGCCATTTTAGCTAAATATCTTGGAAAATCCTTTTTTATATCCTCTATATTCTTCTTATATTGTTTAATGTTTTTGAGGTCAATTCTCATTCTCATTGTTATCACTTCCCACAGCGCCGTCCTCAGCGACGACTACTTCCTGATGAGCAGCGTAGACGGCGGCGCGTCCGGCGTTTGTGTACTCGGCTTTCCGTCCGTACCTTGTGACAATAATTTTGTCACCCGCCAAAATCTCAATCTCCGGCGGCATAAACACTTTAGCGGTATAATTAAAAAAGGCCGCCGTATCGGTGGTCTCAATCGGGTTTTTCCCCATTACCAAAGCGCAGGGTACATTTTTGTAAACAGTCTCTTCCCCGTGTTCGTTCACAAAATCGACTTCTCTCTCGACATTCCTGACAACATCGCAAATATCGGTATATGTCGCCTCAATAGCGTCTCTTTCCGCCTTAACGTTTCCAAACATAAAACCGCCCCCCTACCGCTTTAATTTTCTAAAGCTGTTAAGCTCGGGCCTGTATTTACTCAAAAAGTCGCTCTGAACAGTCTCACTCACTGAAACGGAAGCGAAAGATGTGGAAACGTCACCCCTTTTAACAGAAGTAACCTCCCTCGGTCTATCCTCGCTTCCGTAACCCTCCGCCCTCCACAAATCAGCCGCTATTCTCACAACCGTGTTTTCAAGACCCTTCGGAACGGTCTCAATGTGGCAGTAATTTTTAACCTTATCAGCCGCCAAATCAAGCACAAACTGTAAAATCTCCGTTTCCCCGCCCGTGGGATTGCTTTTTCCCAAAATCAGCAAAAATTTTTTAAACATAAAATCACTTATCCTATCTTGTGTTTAAAAGCCACTACTCTAATCTGTTTAGGCTCATATACAGGCTTCCAGTTCTTAGCGTCGGCAAGCTCCAGCCTTGACGGACCCTCTTTCTTGTCAACATTGGCGTTTGTAAAGCTTATACCTCTGGGGTGCAAAATATATGTTTTACGATTAATGAGATAATCAACACCCGACCCCTTTTGTTTATCCCTGTCCGTTTCAGTCGCCACAAATCCCACCGGAGAGCCATTTCCTAAAGCTATAGCTCCCTGTCCGAATAAATAAGTTGTGTAAACCCCGTTCTCAACAGGACAGCCGTCATCGACAATAACCCTTTTGCCCTGATATGTGTCAAAAGAAACATCCACAGACTGACGTTCCACATCGCTGAAATTCTTCTTTTTTAAATAGCTCCATGTGGCGGAGTGCATAACAACCGCCGTAAGCTGGCCTTGAGCGTCGCCCAAAAGCTGCTGAGCGTCAATAAAGCTGTTTACGCTCCAATTCGCCGCGTCTCCCGTCTCTCCTGAAATATCAAGTAAATTGCTCAATAGCCTTGTCTCTTTTGTGCCTGTGTCAACATCTTCCACTGTCCCGAAAATGCCTTTAAGAATAGCGATAAGTTCTTTCTGCGTATCTCTAGCCCAAAAGTTAGCCGCAAGACACGCTATAGCACCCATTGGGTCAGTACCCGCCAAAGCCGCTGAAAGGTCCGTGGCACTCCACATTTTAGCCCGTCTTATAACGCACGCCATATCTTTGTTTGAGGTGATTTTATTGTCTTCCAAATCCACGTTTTCAATAATCTGCTCCGACTCACCAGTTAAATCCTCAAAAAACGGCATATTTATAATTGGGGCGGCCTGACTCGCCAGTTTGTCAAACTCGCTGTTGTTTGCCACTATTCCGCTCTGTACAAGAGCCGATAACTCCATACTTTTGTTCATCACATAAGGATTAAACAATTCCGGCACAATAACGTCCATTAATTTTGTTCCAGCCATAAATTAAAACCTCCTTAAACACTCATTCCCGCAATCGCCGCCAATTCTTTGGCCAAAGCGGGATTTTCCTTAAATAACTCGCCTTGTTTTGTTAAATTAAATGTTTCTTTCGCGAAAGGATTTACCGCCGTGTCATTACCCCCTTTTGTCGGTCTGTAAATGGTTCTTTTACCGTCCAGCCCAAAAATATAAGGCATACTCTCTTTATAAGACGACACCGCTTCCTCGACCCCTATAGGCGTTCCTTTATCGTCAAAGCTGAATTTATCAATCCCGCCGTGCTTATAAATCAAATAATCCGAATCGGTAACGCCCATTTGATTAAGTTTTTCTTTAAGGGCAAACTCTTTTGTTTTCAGCAGGTCATTTGCCTTTAACGTTTCAATCTCCTTTTCATAGCCTTTTATTTTCGCCTGTAAATCCTCATTGTCCTTATTGGATTTTTCTAAATCCTTAATTGTTCCGTTCGCCGTCTTTAACTGCTCGTTTATTGAGTTAAACTCAGACTTCGGAACAGCGTGTTTAGGAAACTCGCCGCTGATTTCTTTCATAATTCCGTCAATATCAATTTTTTCGTCTTTAATTTCCGCTTTTTCAATGATTTTTCTTAGCCACTCCATAAATAAATACCTCCATAGATTTTTTATTCCGGCTCTTCCGGTAGGGAGTTTACGGAAACACCGCATAAAATATAATAAAAATAATTTTTCAAATTTAAAATTCTCGCTATCGTGTCATTTCTTTGAAAAATAACACTAACGCTTAATTTTTTTGAAAAATTATTTTTATTTTTGACTTTCCGCGGTATTTCCTTAGTTGTTCTTTATTCTCCGCAACCTCTAAAAAGGAGTAATATATAAATATTTTTTCACGCAAAAAAAACGCCTGAATTTTTTCAGACGTACTCTTTACAAAATATTTATTTGTGGTATAATATAATCATAAAAGGCAATCGCCACAAGGTGTGGCTGACCAATAAGATTAATAGAAAAATCCACCCGTCTACCGGTCAAAGTATCAGGGTGGTTTTTCTATGTAAAGAAAAACCTACTTACAAAACGTAAATACGAATGTAAGCAATGCTAAAAGAAAAATCCCAAATGTCATAAGTTCCATGAAGTTAAATTGATTTTTCATAACATCACCCCCATTCTTAAAAGAATGAAGGTCAGCACACCCCGCACCGATTGCCTTAGTTGCATAGGCGAGAAGTAAAGCGTAAGCTTTACAACTATCCCATATAGAAATTTTATCACAATTTGTAATTTATTGCAATAATAAAGAATTTTACTTCTTATATTTTTAAAACTTCAGACATAC
>CAJTVH010000074.1 GCA_910579745.1 uncultured Clostridia bacterium
CACGATAATGAGTTCCGTCACCGTTTGTACCATTAGCTGAATTGTTCGCTGGCGTTTCGCCTGCCTCAAATTTATTATAAATATAAGAAACTTCTTTACCATCAATTGAGTCAATATAATCTTTTGCTCCGTCATAAAGTTCAACCAAACCAACTTTGGGGTCGCTTTGAGCTTTCTTTCTCATATTTTCCGGTGAGTCAGGGTTAAATCCGCTGTTATACTTTCCTGTAGTTCCGCTAATTCTTGGCATAGGAGTTACAAGAACAGGGTGCATACCTCTTGCTTTGATTGCCTCGACATACATATCAAGCCACCTGTTATAGTTTTCATTGTTTGCGGTAAAGTCGTCTTTTTTAACGCCCGCGCCTCTTGAAAATCTATTTGTGCTGATAGTTTCATCATTGTGCGCCGAATGAAGGAACACAAAATCTCCCTCTTTGCCTTTTACAAGTATTTCATTAAATCTTCCCTCATTATAATTTGATTTCATCGCGCGTCCGCCTAATGAGTAATTAATTACGTTGACCTTTGACAAATCAAAATAATTGATGAGATTTTGCCCCCAAGAACTGATTGTTTCATTAAAAGTATATGTTTTTTGTGTCGAATCGCCTAAAATGTGAATTGTAGGTTTATCATCTGATTTATTCACGTCAATAGGAGTAACTTTAATAGACTTTACGCCTACTGTCTGCGGCTTGCTTGCGGTTGGAAATATACTTGGTTCTATTTCAATTTCTATGAAATCTTCTCCTGTCGCGAAATCAAAAGACCATATATTTTCATTCCAAGACGCGCTGACTGTATGAGCCACAAGTCCCGCGTTATCCCATGTTCCTCCTTTTGTCAGTACCGTACCTTCCATACCTGTTGGTGAAACAGTGGTATTTGATTTATCAGCAACTTCTACTTCAAGATGATACGCTCCAGGCGCGTCTGTGTCAATTCTGTAGATAAGTCCTCCCCTATTGTAATTGCCGCCGTCCGTGCTGCCGTCATTGTTATTGCTTTTTTCGTTGAGATATGCACCATTGCTTTCAGTTACTTTCGCACCGTCTGAAGAAATACTAATCTTACTTGTATCAGCAACTTTTCTTTCAAAACCTTTTGCGTGAAGCGCGCCGGAAACTGAAACAAATCCTTCTCTTTTTTCAGCGGTATAAATAGGCACTTCCGTCATTTTTGTGAAATCAACATCAAAAGAGTTTTGTTTTTTAATTTTATAAGATTTACTTAAAGGTTTCATACTGTCAAGATCATCCCAAACAAAAACAGAATCCGCTTCAATTCCATTAATGGCAACGTTATTTCCCGTAACATCAGCGGTCTTCATATTTATCATTTTTCCATCATTATATTGAGCGGCAACAATAACACCGCTGTCTATATTTTTTAAAGTAACAATAGTATTGCCGTCTAATATAGAAACATTTTCTATGGCAGGCGTTTTGCTGTCCGGATTATCCGGTTTATTTGGATCGTCTGGTTCTTCCACGCCTTCATCAACTTTATTTTTATATGTTACTTTTAAATTTGATATGCTGAAAATATCTTGTCCTCCGGGATAAATCGCAAAGTTCAATTTTCCTTTTGTATAATTTTCAGGAAAATAACCAAATGTATAATCAGAATGTTTTTGACTATCACCAGAGCCGCTTCCTTTAGAGGAAATAGTTTTTGTTTTATAATCAATTGTAGTTTCAACATGACTTTTTACAGAGGTATTAGGAAATTTACCTACAATATTCAACCACTGACCGTTTGTATCGCTCGTGCCTGAAAAACCTGTGCTGCAGTCGACCATATCAAGTTGATTCCAGCTCTTATTAAGCTTCCAAAGCGCAAATCTTGATTTATCAGGATTTTTATTACAGCTTGAAGGCGGTTCTTTTGAGGTTAAATCAATATAAGATTCAGTTTTTAAAGTTCCAGACGTATCAACATCAAATTCAACTGTTATAAAGTCTGAGTTATCAATATCAGAACTAGCTCCATTAGCTTTCGCTAAACTAATAAGGTCAAAAGTTCTTATATTTTTATCTCCTTCAGAGAACAAAATTTTTGTATCGATAGTATCATCTATCATTTTTATTGATGTAATATTTAAAGCCTTTTCTTCTCCAGTTTTTCCGCTTATTTTTGTTATACCATCAACAGGACTTGTAACAGTAAAATCATTGTTTGATGAAACAACTTTTACGTCATATTCAATTCCAGCAGTGTTTGCGGGGATATTAGAGATAGTTTTTGAAGCTCTTTTTGAATTTGCTGGAACAGTGATAGTATCCTGTTTAATCAAAGCACCGTTTTTGGAAACTGTTACCGTATAATCACAATCAGTTACCGCTGTCGCGCTTTGTGTAACAGTAACAGGAATATTAAATACATTTTTACTGTCAGTAGTTGCCTCAATTGTAACAGGAATTACTTTTTTGTCTCCAAATCCTGAATTATTTTTCGCGTAAAGTATAACGCTTGATTCAATCGGGTTTTCACCTAACGCCGGACGCGTGACGATAAGTTTTGTTCCATCTGATGATACAGTTGCGTTAACCGAATTGGACTCCCACTTAAATGAGATACCGTTTGGAGCGGATGGAAGAGGAATTTCTGTTGACTCTCCTGACGGAATAGTTACAGTCATACCAGATAACGCGTTATCAACTTCTTCAAGGTAATTTTTACTAAAGTTCATAGGATCCCAATCGCCCGGATAATTTTTGGGGTCCGCGAGATTTTTTTCAGAAAAATAATTTCGTGGATTATATTCAAGAATCTGCCATTCATCAAGTATAGTGCCTTTGCCGGGACCACCTTCCTCAATAGATTTATTTTTAATACGTTTCGATAAATCAAGAGTTGAGGCGTCACTGTTTTTTGTGCCATATTCATATAATCGGCTTAATCCTGTTTCAGCTCCAAATCTTCCCCAGCCTTTGTCTTCAATAACTAAATTTGTTGATTTATCAAGAGTTGTATTATAATAAGTCGCCTGTCCTGAAGCGCCCCAAGGTCCTCCAAAATTATTCGCGAGATTGTTTTTTCGAACATTATAAATTGTGCAGTTGAAAAAAAGATATCCATATTCTCTTGATGCGTCAGTATTAGGAGTAGCTAGAGGAGAACCATATGGTTTATCTGAAAAACCGGCAAAACCAAGCCGGCAATTATCAAATACGGCTGCCGCGCTTCCGTAAATGTAATCTGTACCACCTATTAAATCACATTCTTTAAAATAAACTCTTCCGTTTGATACCCATACAGAATCCTGATTTGCGCTTACGCGAACATTTTCTATGATTACTCTATCACCAAGAATCGCTATTGCGTGGCCTCTCTCGTTAAAAGCTGACGATTTCGCTAGAAATGAACTTTCCTCGGCTGAAAACACAGTGCCTTTCGCAATCTCCGCTTTATATTTGTCTAAATTAACCGAACCGTCGCTGTTGCAGACAGAAGCTGGTTTTGTTTCAGGAGTTTTCTCAGTACAAATAGTAAGAGAATTTGTATCTCTGACTGGTACTTTTGAACCCTCTTCAGGAGTAAGATGACCTTCTTTTTGTCCCTTTGTTACCATAGTAGGAACACTGTTTACGCAATTCAAATCTTTAATTACAATATCAGTTGATGAAGCTGTAACAATCAACGGAGCCATTTTGTCATAACTCCAGCCAAGACCGCCAAGGTTTTTAAGCGTAGAATTACGTGGCACATTTTTATGTACATTGCCGTTTATGTCATAGTAAGATATTGTTTTAACACCATCTATATTCTGACCAATAGTGTATTTAGGGAACTTCTCATCAGTGTCTTTATATCCGTTCCATGTTTCATCTTTTGACCAATCGATAGTTGGGTCGTAAAGTCCCGTTAAATCGGTGTTTTTGGTACAGTAACCTGTACAGAAATACCAATGAAGGGTTACTTGACCTGTCGTACCCGGAGTCTGCTGAATTGTCACGTATTTTAAATTATCAATACGTACTTGCTCTTCATAGTCTCCAGGGTCAATATTGATAATAGCTCTATTTTCCTCGCTGGTTGGAGGATTCGCTTTAATTTTGTCCAAAGCGGTGTTAATAGTTTTATTATCTCTTGTCGCGCCAACATAATAAACAGTTTCTTCGGCGGTTACAACAATATCCTCAGCGAAAACAGTTATATTTGAGGTTATCGTGGTAAATAACATCACAAATGATATTATAGACGCCGTTAATTTTTTTAAAATCATAAAATCACGCTCCTTTATATAATTTATACAGAATAACATAATCTTTATTAAAAGATTTGTAAGTTTTTTAACGCTTACTAAAAATTTATAATAAAAACTATAGTTTCTATAACAAATATTATAAAGCTATAATAATATTTTGCACAGCTCCAATTTTAAAAAAAAACATCATACCAATTAAAACGCAGCCTCAAGGTCAATAATTATAGTCAATCAACTTATGCTTTTGTCCACTTTTTAAAGCTTGGATATGGTATCCAATCTCCTTTCATATCACCGGCATTAGACATATTTTTTTCTGATACATCACCGGAAGATGTGCTTAAAATTTCTTGTTCCGTTGTTTCTTCTGTTGTTTCAGACAATATCTTTACGGCTATAGGAATGCGGTATTCCCTTGAATGTTAGGAAATTTTCAAATGTCTGGCTTGTATACTGGCCGCCTAGGTCACTGCGCAGAATAATTCCCTCTGTTCTTCTGACATTCAGGCAGGCATTTTTTACTGCTTCCACAGCCAGCTCTGCTGTCATGGGGGTTCCGTATGCATACCCAATGATCTTACGGCCGCACAGATCCATCACTGTGGCAAGCTTTCCTTGCGAATTCTTTATACTCTTTGAGGGTAACTGTTTACTCCTATGATACTTTGATTGGAGAGAGTTGTTTTACCCAGTTGCTAAGAGTGCTATGATTTACTCCATATTCACGTTCCAGCCGCGGATACGAGGTACCTCCGGTATTATACAGATCCACAATTTGCTGTTTAAATTCCGGAGTATAAGATTTTTGGTTTTTCGACATGCTAAACATCTCCTTTACTCTTTCATTTGGTAGTATAGATCGTTCAACTTTTCCTGTCTACACTTATATACTAACACCAAAAAGTATAAAAATCTTATTGAAGCGGATGATGATTTATATTATAATATGGGTATTAGTGATATTTTATCAGCGTTGTCAAAGAATAAGGTTACAAGGGGCATATTTTTATAGTAATAACTATTGTGGGCGAATAGGAAATAAAGAGCCAGATGTTTTTGCGGATTTATTTTCTGAAATAGCTTTTAATGATAAAAAGAGTGTTGATTTTATAAAAAAAGAATTTGTTAATTTATATTCTTTATTTACAAGGAGTATAGGGGGTAAATAAAAATGTGCTTAAAAAAAGTTTTTGGGAGGAAGAAGAGCTAAAAAGTTTATATGGAAGAATATAGAAAAATATTTAGGAGAAAACCGCCATTTGATTTAGGAGATGAAAGTTCAAAACGAGATTGTAACAAGTTTAAAGAACAGATAAAAAATGTGATTAAAATTAAACAAAAAATAAATTTTAAATTAATATATATGTTTATTTATAAAGCGCTTACATAAAGTAAGTGTTTTTTATTGAGAAAATAAAGAAGTATTTGAGAAACGTTATGATGTTATTGAGGCAAAGCCTGATATTCAGAACGAGTCTATTAAGAAACTAAGGGAATACATAAAACGGTTTGGAGATGAGATAAAAAAATCAAAGATGTAATATCGCGGTAAATGGCGGATTGTGCTAAAATATTTATATGGGCTGGTCGTAAAGCTTACGCTTTATTGTTCGCCTATGCAACCAAGGCAATCGGTGCGGGATGCGCTGACTTTCATTCTTTAAAGAATGGGGATGACGCTATGAGAAATCAATTTTTTTGTTTTTTTAACTCTTTTTTATGTTTTTATATTCTATAATATCATCTGGTTGACAGTTAAACAATTTACATATTTTGTTAATAGCTTTTAAACTTACATATTCGTTCTTTGACATTGAAGTTATTGTATTACTACCCATTTTATAGCTTTTTTCAAATCTTGTTTTGTCATATTATTTCTATTGAGCACATTCCATAATTTATAATAAGTTATCATACTTACACTACCTTTACATAGAATATATCATTAAACATTATTATATCATATCTTTATTTGTAAGTACAACATAAACAAAGCATTAATACATTATTCGATATATTGATATACTCTACTATACACACCTATTGAGTTTTCAAAGTTCAAATATTACACAATTTTTTATTAATAAAAAATTTTTACTTGAAATAGTTTTTGTAATATGGTAAAATAAATTTGTTAAAATATACTATACGATATTTTTTACTTTTCACTTCGGTTTATTCCTTATTCTTAGAGCTTTACAAACTCTTTTAAATTCTGAGTTTTCAGAAATTTAAAGCAACTTGTAACGTAATCAAAATAAAAACGGTGCAGAGTCTTGAATATAGACTTTACACCGTTTTTATTTATTTATTATTTTGTTGTTCTTTTGGATCATGAGTTTCTATATACTCAATTAAATCAAGTATTTTAGTATCACTCATACCATTCGACCGTAATTGTCTAATTAAGTTGACAATTTCTTTACCTGTCATATAATTCCCTCCTAACCCATTTAATTGAAGTAAGTTTTGTAATTATATTTTACCACAAAAGAAAACATAGTGTAAAGTCTATATTCAGTTTTTAAAGTTCATATTATCACGCTTGACAATTTTATTAAGCCGTGATATGTTTTAAGTAAAGTAGGCTGTAACAATACAGAATAATTATATTGAAAGGAACAGTTTATTAAGTTTGCTCGCCAAAGCCTTGTAATAAATTGTTGATTATAATTAAGTTGTGTTGTTGTTTACTTTAACTTAATATTATTATAGCATAGTACTGTTGTAATCGTAAGTATTTTATATTAAAAATAGCATACAAATATCAATGGTACTATTCATCATTTTTTATTCATTATTACCACATAAAATATATAGAGGAAGGATTGATTAACATAGGAGCAAGTGAAGCAAAAATAAAAGCAAATGCAAGATATAACAAAAAAACATATAAACAATTAAAAGCAAATGTAAAATTTGCTGATTATGATATGATAGAAGATTATTGTAATAATAATAACATTAGCAAAGCGAAGTTAATTATTAATAGTATTAAATATTGCATTAATAATAATATCAATGTATTTGACGACCAAAACACTAACAACAGTAAAGATAACAACAGTCAAAGCATTGATTTAGATAATGAGCAGGAATAATATAAGGGATAGTATAATCACGATAACAATCAAGACAATGACAAGTTATATTAATCTATTGCCTACACAAACAAATTTACAATGCCTATATTTACTCAAATATTAGTCTGTAAGACATTTTTGTATTAAAGAGTAAAATTTGCTTTAAATATATAAAATTAAAAATAAATGTGGTTTTGTGCGTTTTAAGATAGATTATAAAATTGAGTTGAGTATTTTATAATTAAAAGTGGTTGTGCTGGTGACTGTAGAGTAATGGTTGGGTAATGGTTACGCTAATAACCACATTACTAACTACAAAGTTAGAGGTTGTATTTAAAACACTGTATTTGCCCTATTATATTCGATTTTAGAGGTTTTCAAGTTAAATATGAGTGGGTTTTCCCTTTTGGAGTTAAAATGCTTGTAATGTGGCTTAAAATGTTAAATAAGCTATGTTGTGATTTTGATTAATATTGGATAGAAAAGATAAACACTTATAGTATGTGTATACATATGCATATGTGCAGATTAATGTATGTTATATGAATATACGTGATATGTACACATAGTATTATGTATACTTATACATTTGTATGTGTTCATTCTTTTAGTATTAATATTAATTATAATAATTAATATATCTTGAAATAAATATTGATAATAGAGTATAAGCCATAGATATAGTATGAATATATCTATGTATATATATGAATAATGTGTATAATTATGAGTAATATGTATAATCATACATTTATATTTGTTTGTATCCATTTGTAGTATTAAAAAATTATAGTGTTGAAAAAAAAATATATATAGCATTATCACTATGACATTTGGTAGTGCATTCGGGATAATCGAAGGGCATAGCAGCAATATTATGTTTAATAACATTTAAAATGCATAACATTTAGTTTTATCACATAAGATACATAGTATTCAACAGTTTAACATATAGTATTTAATACTATGTATTTAATATACCATAATAAAGACTTTAAAATTACCCTATAAACTTGTTTTATTTGTTTCGCCAGTTTTTAATTTTATCAGCATTTCTTTCAGATTTGCCAGCATAGAATTTGAAAGTTCAGAATCAATGACATATTTTCTATCCGTTTCTTTTTCTAATTCTTTTTCATACGCTTTTTCAGCCTCTTCCTGTGTAGAATATGAAGGGGCGCTTGTAGGCTTAATAACGATATCACCTGTTAAAATCCTGAGTTGTTTTAAATAACCTCTTGAAGCACTTTCTGCTGCTTTATTGTATGCTTTGTCTAAAAGGCTAAGCTGTTTATTATATTCCTCGCCGGAATAATTTTTTTCAAGTTCTTTAAATTTTGATTGATAGTTTTCAGATAAAATATCCATAAATGTTCCATTAATGACTTCCTTTGTTCCAATACCTTTCAGAAAACTTATTTCAGTTTCATAAGTATCCTCAAAAGGTTCTAATTTTTGTGCCATTTCAAGCCCTTTTTGTGATATAGATAAATTTATACCTTTTTTTATTAAAGCTTCTGCTTTTGAATTAGTATTTTCTGGTTGCGTTTTTGAAGAAGCTTTTTTCTCTTTTATATCTTTGTTATTTGAAATATTGTAAGAATAATTACTTCTTCCTATGCTTATTGACATAATGAAAACCTCCTTAAATAGCATTTTTAATACTTACTATATTTATTTTATCGACAACAAAAACAATTTTTTTAACGTATATCTCAGATATTTTTGATAATACATAGGTTAAAGCCGCTTTTTCAAGCGACTTTTCATTCTTTCGCCGTTTTGTTTTTCAATAGTAAATTTTGCTCCGGCAAGAGGTTTGCCTGTTATCTTGTCAATCTTTTTAATTTGAAATCCCGCAAGTTTTTTATTCTCAAAAACAATTTTTAAGAACTGATTACCCGTTATTTCAACATCTTTTGGAGTTTTGTCAATCATATAACCATCCGGCGCTTTTGTTTCAGCTATTTTATACCAGCCGTTTTCAAGATTATCAATAATTATAACACCGTTTTTATAGGTTATATACTCTCCAACAACATCGCCGGATTTTTTATAAACGGTAAATTCAGCGTGCTTCAAAGGCTGTTTTCTACTACTGTCAATTTTTATAATCTGCAAACCGCTTTTCTTATTATTGAAAAATTCAAGAGTATGAGTTTTCCCGTGTTCAATATCAATAGTTTCAGATTTATTTTCAAGAATATATCCTTTAGGATCTTTGGTTTCTTTTACAATATAACTTCATTTCAGCAAGTTTGGTATTGTAATCAAACTCGTTTCATTAGTAGTGAGAATGCCTTTATTTACTCCAACAACATCGCTGTTCGATGTTGTAACCTTAAATTCGGCGTTTGCTAAAGGCTCTTTAGTTACAGCGTCAAATTTTTTGGTTACAAGCGTATCATAGTGATAATTGTCAAGAACGACTTTATTTGCTTTGCCGTCTGGCTTAACCTAAATAATTTTAGGCGTGTTATTCAAAGCGTAATTGTCAGGTGCTTGAATTTCTGTAATAACATAATTTCTGGATACGATATTGTTAATCAAAATTTCGCCCTTGCTATTAGTGGTGTACTCACTGTTAGAATTTCTGATAACTTTACCATTATATTGCCGTGTTTATGCCTATTTTTACGGAAACAGCCGTATCGGAGGTTTTTATCGTGTCATCAGCCACTTTAAAAGCTAAATCATTT
>CAJTVH010000075.1 GCA_910579745.1 uncultured Clostridia bacterium
CCCGTAAGCTCAGCTGCCTTTTCCGTAATGAAACCAGCCCTTTTCCCAATAGAAACAATTTCACCTGACATTTTTGTCTCAATCACATTTTCAAGTTTCGGTGATAATTCCATAAAAAACTCATTTGACGGAAAACCGTCTTTTTTACTCCATATAGCTTTATATCCGGCGGTACAATTATTTCTTATAAAATTTCCCGTAAGCTGCCATATAACCCAATCAGCAGCCTCAACAAAATAATCCATATCGTCATAAATCTCTGGTGCTTCCTCCGCAATTTGCAACAATTTTGGAAAAACCCATTCAGATGAGATTTTTCCGCCATAGCGAGAAATCCATTTTTCTCCTCTTTTTTCCGCAAGCTCATTAATTCTATTGGCTCTGTCTTGAGCCGCATGGTGCTTCCATAATTTAACATAGGCGTGCGGTTCCGATTTATATTTGTCCAAAAAACACAAAGGCGTTCCATCAGCTTTAACAGGAAGAACCGTACAAGCGGTAAAATCTATGCCTATACCTATAATATCACAAGGAGAAACTTTTTTTAATATATCATGTATTGTAATATTAAATACATCAAGATAATCCTGTGGATGCTGTAAAGCCCAGTCATTTCCCAAAGCCGTTCCGTCAGGAAGTTCTTTTGACATAACTTTGTGAGGGTAATCATATGTAGAAGTGAAAATTTCCTCACCGTTTTTAATATCAACTAAAACTGCCCTGCCCGACAAAGACCCAAAATCAATACCAATAGTATATTTCCCCATAATTAAAACTCCTTTTTCAAAAATTTTATGTAAAACTAAATTAATTTTTTCTTATATCTTTAACAGAAGCTCTTTCTATAATCTCAGTTTTTATTTTAGCGCCTGTCTTTTCCCCCGTTTTTATTTGTTTAATGAGAGCTTCAGCCGCCAAAGCACCAAGGTCGTATTTCATATGATCTATACTAGTAAGATCAAGAAATTTTGATAAAGTTGAATTATCAAATCCAATTATAGAAACATCATCAAATGGTTTTATGTTGTTCCTTTCAAGAAATCTAATAACATTAAGAGCCATTTGGTCATTATAACAGACAATAGCTGTGCAGCCCTCAAATCGTTTTAATAAAATCGAATCGGCGTCTCCTTTGAATAAATACTCCAAATCCTCTGTCGTATACCATAAAATATTTTTTTCATCAATTACAATACTATGCTTATGCATAGCTCTCATAAAGCCCTCATATCTTCTATGACCGGGTATATCATCAGATTTAAAAACAGCGCCTATTTTTTTATGTCCTCTCTCAATAAGATAATTAGCGGCCATATGTCCTCCCTCAACATCGTTCATAGAACAAAGAGGTATATCAAGATCCGGATAATTCCCGTTTATAAAAACACAAGGAATATTTTTTTTAAATTGAGCGTAAATTTCTTTATTGGGATTAGGAATAGCCGATTTTGTCCCCTCAACTATTATCCCGTCAACTTTTTTATTAATAAGAGAATTTAAAATGGAAGTTTCTTTTTCAACCTTATTATAAGTTATACCCAAAGTAATATTGTAATTATTTTCAGATAACACATTTTCAATCCCCTTAATAATTTCAGGAAATATATATTCGTCTAAATATGTTATTATAACGCCTATATTTCTTGTCTCTTTGTTTGAGCTTCCCCCTTTTATACGCACATAAGTCCCGCTTCCCTTAATCTTTTCAAGATATCCCTGATTTTCAAGATTACTTATAGCGAGCCTTATTGTTTGGCGGCTAAAATTAAATTTTTCCATAAGCTCATTTTCAGAGAGCATTTTCTCGCCGTTTTTATAACTTCCCTTATTTATCTCACTTTTTATCCATTCCTGTACAATAGCATATTTAGGAGTACCCATTAAAACACCCTCTCAAAAAAATATGATATAAAACAATAATTAAATTTTATAAAAGTTTCATAAATATAAATTTATTAAATACTGCATTTATATATTAAAGTATAAATTTTTGCACAAAAAACCTTTAATTATAATTAATTCTTAATATATATTATACATACATCTGAAAAAAATGTCAAATAAGCATACGCTTATCTTTAAAAATTTTTTAATATAGTTAATGAAATTAAAAACAAACGAATTTAGAGGCATAAAGTTTTTTTACTTTGTTATACCCGATTAACATAATTTCTCTACCTATAGTTAGTAAATTTTAAATTCAACATGTTTAGCGGATAAAAATCATTTTTTATGTATTGTCGTCAGTTAATCATAAGCTTTTGACTATAACCGCCTTACGCCTCCTATTAAAAACAATTTTTATCTTACCTTTTTCAAATTTATTGACTATAAATTTCAGTTTAACGCTTTCCACATAAAAAAATAGGCTTTTGAAATCGCCAAAAACCTATTTTCACATAAAAACTTATATTAAAATCCTAATTTTCTCAATTCTGTTTCTGCCTGTTTCCTCTATTATAAACTTAACGTCTTTTTCCTCAATAGTTTCTCCTTTTTCTGGAAATCTCCCGATAACACCTACTACATATCCTCCGATCGAATCAAAATCCTCCGATTCAAAATTAGTCCCAATCATATCATTTACATCGGAAATTTTTGTACTTCCCTCAACAATATACTCATTGTCTCTAATAACTTTAATTTCCTCTGTCTCATCGTCATACTCATCAGATATCTCTCCGACAATTTCCTCAAGCAAGTCCTCTAAAGTAACAATTCCTGATGTTCCGCCATATTCATCAAGTATAACCGCCATAGAAAGACTCTTGGTTCTCATAACGGAGAAAAGCTCGCTGCAAGATTTTGACTCATAAGTGAAATAAGGCTTTCTCATAATCTCACTAATATTAAAATTTTTAATATCAGCCGAAATCATACAATCCTTAAAAGAAATAATGCCTACAATATCATCAATATTCTCTTTATAAACAGGAAGCCTTGAAAATTGTTCCTCTTTAAAAACCTTTAAAACCTCTTCATATGTCGAATTGATTTCAACACCCACAATAGCCGTTCTTGGCGTCATAATATCTTTAGCGTCAGAGTCTCCAAAGCCCATAACATTGCTTATCATTTCCCTCTCATCGACCTCAAGGACTCCTTCCTCATGTCCAACATTTACCATAGTCATAAACTCAGACTCCGTAATAGTGGGTATTTTTTTATTAAAATCACATCCCATAATTTTAAATATAAAGCCCGTAATAACATTAAGTACCGCGACTATAGGCGTAAATATAAAACAACATAAGGCAATAGGTTTAATTACCCATATACATACAGTCTCTGATTTTTGAGTTGAAAAAGTTTTTGGGGTAATCTCACCAAAAATCAATACCAAGAAAGTAAGTATACCCGTAACAACACCTATCCATTTATCGCCACCAAAGACCTTAATAGTAAAAGATGTAGCCAGAGCGGAAGCCCCTATATTGACAAGATTGTTTCCTACAAGAATAGTGCTTATAAGCTTACTTTGATTAGAAAGAACCTTTTCAATAAGTTTCGCGTTTTTAACACCTTCATCAACCATACTTCTGAGTCTTATTTTGCTCAATGAAACAAGAGCCGTTTCAGAAGCGGAAAAAAATCCGGATAAAAACAAAAGAATAATAAGAAATATTATTGATGACAAACTCGAAGGGTCCAAACTATCAGGATCCACAAAAAATCACACTCCTAAATAAGAATAAAATTAAATTAAACAGTTTACAATAGAGATTATAGCATAAGAAAAACATATTTGCAAATAAATTTTAGGACAAATATTACGCTGTTATAGTCTAAAAAGAATAAAATAACCGACATTACACAAAAATAATAATAAATACTCCTAATATCTAAGTCATTTCCAAAAACTCTGCGAATTATGAAAATAAACTATAACTCTCTCTAATTGCTATAGCAAATAAACTCAAAACCCAGCAAGTTCAGCGGATGTAAATTTATTTTTCAAGTCGTTTGACTACATATACTCAAATCAAAAATACTTAAAAAATCGCAAAAAATAAACTTAGTTAAAAAAATTCCCCTAAGTTTATTTTTTATAATTCTACACATATACCATCATTTTTAAATAATACTACATTAATACAAAGCTCAATAACATTATATATCCCGCCCATAATAAATTCTCGCATAAAAAACTCTGGCAATAGAAAATTTAAAACCATTTAATAAATTTATTGTTTTATATCTTCAATCTCCTTTTCAGAAGACTCTTCTATCTTTACCGCTTTAATCAAAGAAATTCTATTTTCCTCTACTTTTTCCGTATAGAAAGCGAATTTTTCGGTCTCAAAACAAAACTCCTCATTAATTTCAGGAATATGACCCATTTTTCCTATCAAAAAACCGCTCATCGTATCATATTCCTCAACATCTTTCTCAATTCCCAAATATTCACATGTTTCCTCATAATCCGCTTTTCCGTCAATATAAAAATTAACTCCGTCATTAGAAATAACTTCCGGATTTTCCTCATCATCATATTCGTCAAGTATATTTCCCATAACCTCCTCAATAAGGTCTTCCATAGAAACAATTCCAAGCGTACCGCCATATTCGTCAAGAACAACAGATAAATGTATTTTATTTTCCTGCATTTCTTTAAAAAGCTCATCTGTCTTTTTAGTAAACGGAACAAAAAAAGGCTCCATTAAAAGTTCTTTAATTTCAAAATTACTTTTTCCAAACGTAAGAAAATGCTTCATAACATCTTTAATATGTAAAATACCGACAATATTATCGATTGACTCATCATAAACAGGAATCCTTGAATATTTTTCCTCAAGAATTATTTTTATAATATCATCAATTCCTGAGTCAAAAGGAACAGCGACAATATCTTTTCTATGAGTGGCAATATCTCCAGCTGTTTTGTCATCAAACTCAAAAACGTTGGCAAGCATTTCTCTTTCATCATAATCAATAGTGCCTTTTTCCCCGCCGGCTTCAATCATCATCATAATTTCTTCCTGAGTAACATCGTCATCTCTTACCTTTTTATCAATTCCAATAACTTTGTTCAAAAATTCAGATAACTTAACAAATGGCACAAAAAAGAAGCAAAAAAGATAGTAAATAAATTTAACAGGAAATAAACCAAAACCCATAACGTTTTTATTTGTTTTCAAAGCCATTTTTTTAGGTATAAACCCTCCGAATACGGCAACGACATAAAGAGTAACAATTAAAATAACAATTTTAATTAAATAATAAACAACATTATTTGTCTCATAAGAATAAAATTCCGAAACAACATGCCCTATATTGTAAAAAACAAATCCTCCAAAGCAAATCATAATGATTGACTTAAGAACATTAACAGTTACAATATATTTATCAAGTATATAAATCTCATCCTTTTCATTTTCATCCTCTGAAAAAATCATTTTTCTTTGAATATTTTTCATTGAGACCTCTATCCCTGATAAATAAGCTTTAATAACAACTGTAAAAAAAAGAACTAAAAAATAATAAATCAAAAAACAAACCTCCGATTTAAAAACACAAATTTGCTGGTTTCAAATAAAAACATAATAAAAAACTCTCAAATATCTTAATTGGAATATATAGCTATCTTATTCTAACTTATGATAAAACAATTAATAACACAACAACAAACATTAATAAAACCTGGTAATTAGGCAAATTATTTTGTTGTTCCTCATTAAAACTTACATAGCGCTATATATTTAATTTAAAGAAGCACCGATTAAAATTCCCAATAAACTAATAAATTTATCCAGGAAAATTAATCGGCGTTTTTATTAATTAATTATTTATTTTATCTCATCAAGTCTAAATTTTTCGTGAATAGCGTTGGCAGCTCTTTCAGCGTCTTTTTCAGTAACAAGAACAGAAATTTTAATTTCGGATGTTGAAATCATCTTAATATTTATATTTTCATCATATAAAGCCTCAAACATATTTGACGCGACACCTGAATTTGTAGCCATACCCGCGCCTACAATAGAAACTTTCGCCACTTTATCGTCATGAAGAAGTTTTTCATAATTAAATCTATTTTTATTATTTTCAATAACCTCAAGAGCAGAGTTTAAATCTTCCGTAGAAACAGTAAAAGATATATCCTTTTTATCTTCACGCCCAATTGATTGTAAAATAATATCAACGCTGATTTTATTTTTCGCAAGCAAAGAGAATACATTAAAAGCTATACCAGGCTGGTCTTTAAGCCCAACTAAAGCGATTCTTGAAATATCTTTATCAACGGCAACGCCGTTTACTAACATTTTTTCCACAGTAGATTCCTCCTTAACAATAGTACCCTCTTCTCTTGTAAGACTTGAACGTACAACCAAATTTACATTATATTTTTTAGCGAGCTCAACAGAACGATTATGAAGAACTTTAGCTCCTAAAGAAGCCAGCTCAAGCATCTCGTCATAACTTATCTCAGAAAGCTTTCTCGCTTTTTTGACAATTCTCGGGTCTGAAGTGTAAACTCCGTCAACATCTGTATAAATTTCACATAAATCCGCGTTGAGAATAGCTGCTAAAGCCACTGCCGAGGTATCCGACCCACCTCGCCCCAAAGTAGTAACATTTCCTCCTCTGTTAATCCCTTGAAAACCTGTTATAATAACAATATTGTTTTTATCAAGTTCTTCAGAAATTCTTTCGGTAGAAATACTTTTTATACGAGCGTTTCCATATGTCGAATTAGAATAAATATCACATTGAAAAGCATTTAAAGAAATCGCCGGATAACCAAGCTTTTGAACAGCCATAGCCATTAAAGCCACAGACTGCTGCTCACCAGTTGAAAGAAGCATATCCATTTCTCTTTTTGAAGCGTTTGGATTAATTTCATTCGCTTTCTTAATAAGATCATCAGTAGTATCACCTTGGGCTGAAAGTACAACAACAATTTTATTTCCCTCTTTATAAGATTCAACCAATCTATTAGCAACATTTAAAATTCTCTCGGCATTAGCGACCGAAGTACCACCAAATTTCTTTACAATTAACACTTTTACTTCCTCCTTAGAAGCTGTTATTTGTCAAAAAACCGCTATAATTAACGATTTCCCGATAAGCTTAACAACAAGTTGAAAATATATAACAAAACAAAACTAAATCATATCATCAATTTTCAATCCTTATAGTATTGGGAATATTCACGATACACTCTTTATTTAATAACTCATTAATTTTATCATTTATCGATTTTTCGGGTTCCTCTTCAGAAACAAAAGCAAATTCAGAATCCGCTAAATCCACCTCAATAATCCCAACATCGCCGAAAATCTCTTTAACTAAAGCAACCGCCTTTTCTTTATTATTATATTCAACTCTTATAAATTTGCTTATCTCAACGTCATCTATATTAAGGATATTGAGCTTTTCCGTTGACCACGAAGTCATTATATTTCTTCCCAAATGCTTAACAGCGTCAACAATATCAGCCACAACAGCACTTGCCGTTGGCAGCTTACCGGCTCCTTTTCCATAAAACATAACGTCGCCAATAACGTTGCCTTTAACTAAAATAGCGTTAAACACGTCATTTACCATAGACAAAGGATTTTCCTCGCCTATAATAACGGGAGAAACCCGTGCCCATACGCCTTTATCAGTAACTTTAGAGGTCGCCAAAAGTTTAACGCTTTTATTTAATTTTTTAACATAATCAATATCTGTTTTCGATATATTTGTAATACCTTCTGTGTAAATACTTTCAAAATCAACCTGTTTACCAATAGCGAGTGAAACAAGTATGGCGATTTTACGGCAAGTATCAAATCCCTCAACGTCAGCCGCTGGGTTTCTCTCAGCATATCCTTTATTCTGAGCGTCCTTTAAAATCTCATCATAATCAAGACCCTCTTTTGTCATTTTGGTAAGCATATAATTAGTAGTCCCATTTAATATTCCTGTAATCTCATATATTTCATCAGCTGTCAAAGACTGATTCAAAGGTCTAATAATAGGGATTCCTCCCCCGACACTAGCCTCAAAAAGAAAATTGATATTATTTTCTTTAGCGATTCCCAAAAGCTCCGCCCCATGCTTAGCCACAAGTTCTTTATTCGACGTAACAACGCTTTTGCCTTTTAAAAGAGCGTTCTTGACAAAAGTATAAGCGGGCTCAACACCACCCATAACCTCAGCAACAACTTTAATACTATCATCATTTAAAATAACATTAAAATCATGAACAATAAACTCCTGAACAGGTTCTCCTGGAAAATCTCTTAAATCGAGAACATATTTAATTCTAATTTTCTCATCCGCGTTTTTATCAATGCTTTCACGGTTTGTATTTAAAACCTCATAAACTCCCGAACCAACCGTACCATAACCCAAGACTGCTATTTCAGTCATTAATATCACTCCCTGGCAATTAGAATATTTTTTAATTATAAATTATATTTATAGTGTTTTAAAGGCGTTTTTATATGTGAAAACACTGAATTTAATTAAAAACAAAAATAGAATATTTTTACATAAAATCAAGAATAACAACTATTTATAAAACTTATTAAATTCCACGCTTTAAAAACTTATTAAATTTTTTAAATGTCCCCCATATTAATATTACTATATTTAAGCAAAAAAATCTTTCGTCATAATAATTTTCAACGAAAGCGGTTTTTATGATTTATAAAATCAACTAAACATAATCATAATAACATAATTTTATTTATCAGTCAATTCTTTTTCAACAAAAAATTCCATTTTATAAATACATTATAAAATTTTATTATTCAATAACGGGAAAATCCTGGACAGGGAAATCCCGCACAATTAAATACTAATCCACAAAAGACTAAAGAATCAAAAACGGATATATCGAGAACCTATCCATCAATCTATCCGGCAGAGCCGAAGGCGGCAGACCGCCCGGATGGGATGGATAGGATAGGGGTGACAGACGCTTACCATAAAATCCTGAAAGAAAATATCGAATATAACTGTATGGTTTCTTGGTATGGGAAGAAACACTTAGACGAGACTATGGAGTTTATGCTTGAAGTGGCTTTATCCAAACGCCCATTTATCCGTATCGCTGGGGATGATTTTCCCAGGGAGGTGGTAAAGAGCTGTTTCCTGAAGATCAATTCCGGCCACTTAGAGTATGTCTTTGACTGTATTGACAGGAACACCACAAAAGTCGGGAATATCAAGGCGTGCCTGCTGGCGGCACTGTATAATGCCCCGGCAACAATGGACAGTTATTACCACGCCGAAGTCAATCACGACCTGTACGGCTGTTAGGCGCTTTCGGGAGTCTTTTTTCATCATGGAAAGGAGGCGAAGAAAATCTGTGCTGATATTATGCCTCGCGTAACCAAAGAGCAGATTCAGGCGGCGC
>CAJTVH010000076.1 GCA_910579745.1 uncultured Clostridia bacterium
GTCTTTGACAGAGGCTTCAATAACACAGCTTGGTCCATACGCGCATCCTGTAAATGTCACGCCGGCGTTTCCCGCTACTTTCACCTCAAAAGTGTTTCCGTTATAAGCGGCGAGCCCATGAGCGGAGTCATGGCGGTAGAACATTCCCGTCTCGTCCTCAGTGTTGCTCTTAATTGTTAAAAACTCGTCGTCTGATATAAACACTGGAAGTCTTTTAATGTTAGATTGGTCTCCCTCTTTAAGTTCCGACCAGAAATCATAAACGCTGCTGTATCCAGCCGGCGGATATTTCTCAGTGGAGCTGTCTGATACTTTAATCTCATAGCTCCATGGTTTCGCTAAATTTCCGCTCTCGTCGGTGTCTTTAAAATTAATTTTGATAACTCCGTCCTCAACGGCGGTTTCAATATTGGCACTCGGGTCTTTAACAGAATCGGCCGTGATAGCCGCCCCATTCAAAGCCATAGAGATGGTGGCGGATAACTCCGTTGATAATACGACGTTTCCTCCCTCTGCCACGGTAATCTCCGGAGCTTTTCCCTCTTCAGTAAATTTTCCGCTGACCTCAATCTCGTTTATTTTTAAACTGAATTCTTTTCCGCTGAATTTGTTGTCAACGTCAAAAGTAAACTCTTTTGGCTCTATAGTGGCCCCTGTAAAGCTTACGACAACTTTTCCGTCAGCTACTTTCGCCGTGGCGCCCCCGCTTACGTCTGTAAGCATAGCGTCCGTCACGCCTGTTTTCGGAAGATTGATTTTTAAAGACGCGGTTTTTGATGTCGCCGCTAAAACTTTAGCCTCAGCGTCGCCTAATGTGATAGTTGCGTCAGCCGTAACTTCCGGCGCTCCCTCTACATTTACTGAGGTTCCGTTGATTTTAAGCGAGAAGTCTCTCTTCTCCCATGTTTTCTGGACTTCTCCCTCCTGAACGCCTTCCGATTTAACTTTAATTGTTGTTAAATAGCTGGCTCCCTTAACGGTTACTTTTATAACAGTCTCAGACTTTCCTCCATAAATAAAAGAGTTTTCTCCCGCTTTCTCAAAAGTCAGCTCATTCTGCCAGTAATTTGGGTCTGAGTCTTTCTCTGTTATATCCTGAACTAAATATGTAGGCGCGGCATAAGAATTAATCGTTATTACGGATTCCCCGTTCACGGGAACGTAAAACACGGTGTTGTCATTAACCTGCGCCCATGAACTATTGCTCACACCGTCAAATTTCCCCTGGGTGGCGTCTACCCACAACCCCGCCACTTCCTGTGAGGATCCCTCCACCTTAACACCTGAATTTACAAGGTTATAGGTAATAGCTGATTGGGTGGTTACTGGGTTTTCCTCAAACTGAGCTATATAACTTTCAAGAGAGTCCGCCGCTTTTTCCTCAGCGAAAACAACTCCTGTAAATAAGCTTGTAAACATCAAGCTCATAGAAAGAATAAAGCTTAAATACCGTTTACTTTTTTTACTCATTTAGTCTTCCTCCTTTTATAAGTCCCTTTAAAAATAATTACGTTTAGACAGATAAATTACGTGTGCCTGTTTTTAAACAAAGTAAAATTATCCGCTAACTATATTAATTTTACATTAAAAATAATTAATTGTCAATAATCTGGCCCCTTTTTTTTGTATTATTTTTTTTAAGATTTAATATAAAACATAAAAAACACCCTTTGAAAAATGTGCATTTTGTACAACGAACTTCTTTCAAAGCCCTGTAATTACGTCAGCTTCATAATAAAAAAATATTCTTCAAATTATGAGCGCTTTCGCTTCCCTAAAATCTGATAATAACAAATCACTCCGAAAATCTCAAGTAAAACATTTTTTGTTTACTCATCTCTAATGTATATTATAGTCAAACAACTTGAAAACAAGCGAAATGAGGCGGACTGAAAATTATTTTCACAAGTCGGCGCATAGAGACGGACTGTGCCAGCCGGCGGCAATGATGTAAAAAGTATTTTAAACCGCTGATCTTGTTTATTTTTAAGTTGATTGACTATAATCCGCTTTTTGTTATTAGATTAGCATAAATCTTTAATAAGACTGTTTTTCCCGTCTCTCTTGGACCTACGGTAAAATTTCAAAAAATGTCTATATAATGAAATTTTTATCTTTACGTTTTTTGTTTTTAAGGAAATACCGCACAATTCAAAAATAAAAATAATTTTTTAGAAAAATTGGAGTGTTAGTGTTATTTTTCTTGAAAAATGACACGATAACGGAAATTTTAAATTTGAAAAATTATTTTTATTTTCCTTTGCGCGGTGTTTCCTTAATTCCTTCTTCCCAAAGCCCACAAACGCTTACGGCTTGCATACCTTGCATGGAGAGTATCCCTGAGCCTCAGCCTTGCTTTTTGAGATGCTTATTTTGCTCTTTCTCAAATACCTGCATCCCCCTGTGTGATACCTGTCACCCGTATTTGTTATATAAACGGTGTAAGACTTGTCCGTCTCAGACAAAGAGCTTGTGTTTCCAGTGTTTCCGCTGGCGTTTGAGCTTGCGTTATTTGAGCCCGCGGTCTTTGATCCTGAGGAGTTTTCCGCCGGCACGGTACTTTGCGCCTTTTCTTTCAGTGAGGCGTTTTCAGAGGAAACTTTGTCATAGTCCGTCTTTAAAGAATTATATTTCTCCTCAAGCTCCTTATACGTATCCTTATATTTGGTAAGCTCGTCAATCCTCTCATTAAACTTTGACGCGTTTTCCTCATATTCGCTGACCTTCCCCAAAAGTTCGGCGTTCTCGCTCTCAAGAGATGACTTCTCATCCTTTAAAGAAGCTATACTCGTCTCAAATTCCTTTGCCTGCCGCTGATACTCAGCTATTTCCGTCTGTCCACCCTCCGAGTTTATAAGCCCCGCCGTAAGAGCTATAATAACAATCGCCATAGCAAGCGTGGTTATCGACCATGCTTTATTTTTTAAAAAAAATTTTTTTACATTCTCCAAAGCAATCTCTCCTTTTGTTAATTTTGTTAATATAAATACTTACTTATAAGTATATAATATCCATTTTATTACAAAAAGTCAACGATTGCTTTGCCATTTATTGTAAAAAAAATCCCTTGTGATAAACATTATCTGTTTACCACAAGGGATTTTTATATCATTCTTTATTAGATCTCTTTTGAAACTTCACCATAGTTACATCATTTAGAAAAAACTATTCATAGCTTGTTACAAGCCATTCCTCGTTCCAGTTTTTCATAACGCCCGCTCCCGTAAACGGTACAACCTCGTCCAAAAGATTCTCCGGGCTGATTAATGAGTAATCATAGTTAAGCTCGCCGTTCTTAATATATTCAGGTGAACCGCTTTCATTCCATGAGAACGGCCCTATATTCTCGGTATATTTGCCATACGGTTTAAATCCGGGCAGTCCGTCCTCGCTTCCCGCGCTTTTATAGTCATACTGCCACTTTGTGAAATCTTTTTTGTCGTGAAGCTGATATTTGATATTATTGGCGATAAGCTTTCCGGCGTACCCTCTGTCCTGCTCAAATCTCATAGGGTCGCTCACGTCGAGCATATATAAGTTCTCCGCTTTTAACGCTCCATCGCAAGTGGATAAAAGCGCTTGATTAGTAACGCCGAAATGGAAATACTCTAAAGACGCTGAATAACTTTTCTCTGATTTTGTTTTATAAATTCCCGAACTGTCTATAACAGTGTTGAATACGTGAGCGTTGCCGCCTCTGAGTCTCGGTATCCTGTCCTGAATTTCCTTATAATAACAGTTTGCTATGGTAATTGAGAGTTTATCCATATTGGCCTCTGAATTGCCCGCTCCGATAAGATGCGCTTTCTTCTGGGGTGCTTCCACCTTTATAATTTCCTCCGGTGTATATCCTTTGTCCTTTCTCAGATGATAATATAAAGGATAAGTTTTCGTACCCGCCGTGAGGTCGTTCTGATAAGCTTCCTCAAGCTGTTCAATCTGCCTTCTTACCCAACTTCCCTCCGACATATCGTCGCCTTGAATTTTACACCATGACACGACAATATTGTTTGAGGCGTTTTTAACGTCTAAAATGCCGTCGTAAGCTTTGTTAAACGTACAGTGGTCTACCCACACATTGGAACTTCCCTCTGTCTGACCGTCCTTTTTCTTAAATGTCATATAGTCCCAGTCGTTTCTGTCATATGCCCCCGGTTCCGCTTCCGGCTTGCCGTCACTGCCTAAAATCAGCTCTTTGTTGTCGTCGATGGAGCCTTCGTCCCATTCCCATATCTCGTCAAACTCAAGGTTTCTTATTATAATATTTTTGACGCTCGAGAAATTAAAACAGCCGTGTTTAATTTTAGCTCCGTTTTTAGAGTAAATCGTTAGATTTTGTATATTGTCAAAATTTATTTTGCTTATTCCCGTTTCTTTTAAAATGTCGTTGTTAAGGGCCTGGACTCCCTGGCTTTGAATTAATTTAAAAGTATGGTCTGGATGCGCCTTTTTAATCTCGTTTATTCCTAAATTCAAATCGCTTGTAATCTCAATCACTTTAACGTTTGACTTTCCGCTTTGAATAGCGTAAAGCACCGTGTCAAGCTCCTTGGCGTTTGATACTTTGGCATAGCTTGGGCTTGACTCCGAAACAGAACCGCCGCCCGTAATCTTGCCCGCCCCAAAGCCTGACAAAGAGAATTTTGAGTATGAGCTGAACACGTCTACCGAGTAAATTAAAATGTTCTGGCTTAAATCCTTAGCGTAAATGTAAACGTCACCCTCACCGTTATTATAATTAAAAGCGTAGTAAGAAATGCCGTCAGCTAAAATAGGCTGTTCCATAAGGCCTCCGCCGTTATCCTCAATAACGAGGGTTCCCCCGCCTTTAGCGGCTATTTTAATAATACACGTCCCCGGAACTTTTATATTTAAAGCGCCGGCGTTTACACTTCCGTTTGACGTAAGCGAGAGCGCCTTTTTATACTCGGTTCCATTATATACCTCGTTTACGTCTGTCACAATAACTTTGTTTTGGGGATTCGCCAATACATTAATATTTCCGACGGTCGTGTTCTCAGAAATCTCGCCGGCGTTAGCGTCGCCTAAATCAAGGGAATAATCTGGGGCTTTTGTCTCTGTGACACTCTCCGTCGTATTCTCTGTCACATTTTCGGTCGTGGTCTCCGTCGTGGTCTCCTCGCTTCCTCCTGAGCCTCCCGTCGCCCATACCTCAATCTTATAAATACTTATTCCGCTGTTTCTTGAGTATAAATATAAAGTTTTCTCAGAATCCGTCTCATAAGTATACTCGCCTAAATCCGCCGTCGAGCCAAACTCTTGAGTCGATAAAGGCACTCCCCCGCCGTCGCTTAAAGCAAGCGCTCTAGCTGGCGTTCCGCCCTTTCCTATAACTTTTATAAGTACGTTTTGATTTACTTTAAATGAAATACTCCTGTAACTTTCAGAACCTGTTCCTCTAAGGTCTATCCTTTTCGAGAAACTTTCCCCGCCGTAAGATACTTTATTGTCTGAAATCATCACAGACTTATCAGCCGTCGCCTTAATCGTGAAATCCCCCGTTACATAATCCGCTGTAAAAGTGGTGTTCTCCTTAAAATCGTCGCCTTTAATCTCTAATATTAAACGCGGTTCAGATTCCGTCGTACTTTCTGTCACACCCTCGGTCACACTTTCGGTCTCATTTACATTAATTGTCGTGGTCTCGGTTGTTTCCTCTCCCTCGTCCGCTTTCTTCGTCGTGGTCTCGGTTGTTTCCTCTCCCTCGTCCGCTTTCTTCGTCGTGGTTTCGGTCGTTTCTTCTCCCTCGTCTGTCTTCTTCGTCGTGGTCTCAGTCGTTTCTTCTCCCTCGTCCGCTTTCTTCGTCGTGGTTTCGGTCGTTTCTTCTCCCTCATCCGCTTTCTTCGTTGTGGTTTCGGTTAGGCTTTCTGTTTTTCTTTCCGTCGTGTCCTCATCGTCTCCGGTATAAGGAATAAAAACAAAAGAATTATCAAGTACTTTCGCCAAAATAGCGGCGGCGTCTTTAACCTCGACATTCTTTGTTCCCGTAACTCTGGCAAGATTGATCTGTTCATCTGACAACTCGACTCTTCCAAGCACCCATTCCAAAACGAGAGCGGCGTCCTCGGCGGTAATTTGCCCGTCCATACTAACGTCGCCTAAAACATTCTCGTCTGTTTGGCTTTCACCTGTTTTTAGCCTTTCCTCAGCGAAAGACGGAAAAACAGACAATATCACTAAACCCGTACAAATCAATAAAGCTAAAATTTTTTTAGTATTTTTTCCTTTGATTTTCATCGCTCATTTTCCTTTCATTTGCTTTTTATGCTAATCTCATTTAAAAAATTTGTTTGTTTTCAAATTAACCGGCTATATGTGAACATTTCCCAGTTTATCACATTATACCATAAATCACTTTTATTTTCAAGAAAAAAATATTCTCCTATGGCGTATCTGAAAACTATCATAGGCTATCAGTTATATATGCGAAGTATACAAAAAATTATTAAAAAATAAACGAAAATGGTTCAATTAAACAGAAAAACCTTTCTGTTTCTTTTTATTTTTTATAATTTTTTGTGCGTATTTTAGTTTTCAGATACGCTCTAATTAAAAATATTTAGCATTTAGATCCTGCCCTTTTAATCATGAGAACCACATAATGGCTAATTTTCTGAAAATATCGGTAAGCCCCGCTTTCTCAACAGCCTTTTCCGTAACAATATCGCTTCTTCCAACTTCTTTACCCTCATAGAAAAATACCGCCTCGCCGACTTTAGAACCAGCGTCAAAAGGAGCGGCTATTCCCTCAGAAAGTTCATTTTTTACCTCAATCTCCGATTTCGCGCCTTTAGGCACAACGACTTTAACCTCATCTTTGATTATCCCCCCGACAAAATTATCTTTACCCTTAAATACGGGTATGTCTCCCGCTTTGGAGTTTTTCTCCCCGCCTTTTATAACGGTATAGTTGGCGAAGCCGTAATCAAGCATTTTCATAACCTCCTGAAACCTCACTTTCGGGTCAGGCGCCGCCATAACAACGGCGATAAGCTCCATACCGTTTCTCTCCGCGCTGCCCGAAAGGCAATACATTGCGTTTCCTGTAGAACCTGTTTTAAGTCCTGTCGCTCCCTCATACCATTTAATTAGCTTGTTTGTGTTTGTAAGCCCAAATTCTGTGTCGCCCTTTTTAGTCGTGTGTATAATAGTGTCTTGCCATGTGGTCGTGTATTTTTTTATGTCCGGATAATTTTTAAGGAGTTCTCTGCTCATAATGGCTATGTCTTTCGCCGACATAATATGTCCCTCTGTATCAAGACCGCAGGCGTTTTTAAAAACCGTGTTATTCATGCCAAGCTCTTTCGCCTTATTGTTCATCATTTGGACGAAATTTTCCTCGCTTCCACCGATAAACTCAGCCATCGCCACAGCGGCGTCGTTGGCTGAGGCTATTGCTATTGATTTTGTAAGTTCCGAGACCTTCTGCCTTTCGTTTGGTTCCAAAAAAATCTGAGAACCGCCCATGCTGGCGGCGTGCTCGCTTATAACCACTGAATCGTCCCAGTTTATCTTTTTCTGAGAAACAGAGTCGTAAATAAGCAAAAGCGTCATAATTTTCGTAACGCTTGCCGGCGCGAACATTTCATCCTGATTTTTTTGAAATAAAATTTTTCCTGTCATCGGCTCCATAATTACCGCCGATTTAGCGTTAATATCAAGATTTCCCGCCTCTTTCGCGGCTTCTTTCTTTTCCTCCGCTAAAGCGGGTAAAACAGAGTAAAAACAAATTAAAAAAAGCGTTAAAAAACAAACTATGTATTTTCTCACAATAAACCTCCTGCCTGTAAAATCAGTTACTAATATTAATTTATTAATGAAACGCCCATTTAATGTTATAAAAAATAATTTTTCCTATAAAAAATAATGTATAATATCAAAATAATTGTAAATAATAATAAACGCGGATAACAAAAAATGTTTTTCCGCTTTTCCTCCATGAATTTTTTAAAAAACACAAAACCACAAAAAAACAGATACTAAAATCGAAACACATGTTAAAGTTTTCGGTTAAAGTATCTGTTTTTTCGTTAAATAATAATATATCATCTAGGGCGTATCTAAAACCTATCATAAGCTATCAGCTATATACCTCCAAATATCTAAAAAAATTATTAAAAAATAAACCAAAACAATTCAATTAAACAGAAAAGCTTTTCTGTTTCGTTTTATTTTTTATAATTTTTCGCGCGTATTTTAGTTTTCAGATACGCTCTAAAATATTATAGCCAATCAACTTGAAAAATGAACAAGTTCAGCGGTTAAAAGTCCTTTTCACCGCGCTGCCGTAAGTTGACGCGGGCTTTCGGCCGCGCCTGCCTTCCGCCGCCTTGTGAAAATAATTTTCGCCCCGTTTCCTTTTTTCCATTTTCAAGTTGATTGACTATATTTCCCTCCGTAAACACTTCTATAATAAATCCCACGGCGTAATCATAGCGATAATCTCCTCGTCTCTTTTACCGTTTTTCGTAATATAAATAACCGTAAGAAGCTTTTTTCTCCCCGGCGTATATTTAAAAAGTTCCTGAACCTCATAAAGATAAGCGCTTTCCGGCAAAAAGGCGAAATACTCGTTTAAATGCTCGTCAAGCGGTATATATTTCTGAAACTGCCTAATTTCCGTTTCCTCATTAATTGTAATGGAATTTTCATAGCACATATACGTGAAAACGGTATTCTCGCTGAAAACCCCAATAAGCCTTTCCCCGTCAATAATGGGAATGTGAGTGTATGTAAAAGAGTTCATAACCTTGACTACCTCAGATAATTTAGAATCCGGCGAGGCAGTGTATATTCTATCCATAGGAACAGCGAAGTCGAGAGCTCTCGGCGGATTGGAAATAATGTTAAGACATTTTTCCAAAAGCTTAATCATCTCATAAGACGGGATAATGGGATAAACACCGCCAACCTTCGGGTTATGAGTTAAAAAATTTCTGACAACCCTGCAATAATCAAGGTCCTCTTTAAATTTTTTAAGCTGTGGTACGGTAAAAAGACGGCCGATAATAGACTCGTTCTCTTTCGAGTTAGGGAAATAAATTCTTCTCCCCTCAAACTCAAGCTGTTTGTAAAGCTGTAAAAATTTTTCTGTTTGAGAATTCAAAAAAATCACCTTTTCTTTCTTACGCCCAATAAAATCAATAATATAAAAATTCCGATAAGAACGATAGTTCCTCCGGGCTTAAGATCATATACGCACGCCGTTAAAAGCCCGAAAACAGTAAAAATAACGGCGAAAACAACCGAAATAATAACGTTTGACTTATAGCTTTTGGATATAAGCATAGCGCAGGCG
>CAJTVH010000077.1 GCA_910579745.1 uncultured Clostridia bacterium
ATTGTAGAAAAATTACATTTTTAAGGAGGATATGGCTATGTATAAAAATACTATTATTTATGAAATCAATGAAAAAAGTCTAATTGGGGAAGATGGAGAAAAATATATAAGTTTCGGAGTGGATTGTTTTGAGGTTGAAAATGGTTTTAAAAAACTTGTAAATCAGGTTATTGATGTTTCGATGAATTTACATAGAGTGTGTGGGTTTGTTGATAAACTTAATAAGGTAAAACTTTCACCAGAGAGTTTATATGACGCTGTTGAAGATTTTGTTTGTGAAATAGATTGATATTAATAAACAAATTATGTATAAGGTTTTCACAATAAACTATAAATTTAATGAATTTTATTTAAGTGAAAACCTTATAATCAAAACAATATTTTTATGTATATTATTACAATGTAGACAACAGGATTGTCTTACAAGCAATGAGATTGGTCCAGCAAGGGCGGCTGTTTCTTGTGTTTTAGGAAATCAGCAGATTACAGAAGGTGAAATTATTGATCCGCCGGACAACGCAGCGAGTGTTACTATTGAAAATCTTAGAGTAAAAAAAGTTATTGTTGTAGACAAAGAACCAAATCCATTTAGAAATGGTTTTTGGGATATTACTCTTAAATATGTATTTGTATATAACTTAACTTTCAGGGAAGCTGATGGACAGATAATTGGCTGTGTAAAAGCAAATAGTATTTTTACAAAGAAAGTCACTTTATTTGGTTCAATAGGAACAGATATTACTATTTCAACAGATTTATTTAAAGGTGACAGCGATTCATTTACTATGGATTCAGAACCTTTCATTTTGGTGGAAGCAAAAGCTGTCGCTTTATCAGCGGAACTTAATTTTACGGGCTGCTGTTCTTGTAACTCAGATTCAAACGCTTCAGAGCCTAATGAAGTATTTGTTACGATTGGCTTGTTTACAATAATTAAACTTTTCCGTATTGTAAATCTTACTGTTCAGTCAAGAGGTTTCTGTATTCCTGAGCAGTGTCAAGAGGTTTCAGCTTTGAATCCATGTGATTTTTTTGAGAATCTTGATTTCCCTATGGATATTTTCGCACCGCCTCAAAGACCTGAATTCCTTGCGGGAATTTCAAATAATATACCGAATAATAATTCATCGGATAATGGAAATTGCGGCTGTGGTAACTGCGGCTGTGGTTGCGGTTGTGGCTGTAACAACAATTAAAGAAAATTAAATTTAATTTTCTGAAAATAAATGTGTAAAGATTATATTAAAATATGCGCTAATTTAAAGTTGATTTTTAATCGCGAGAAAATTTTTAGGTGGCGTGGGCTTAAAGCCCGCGTCACTTTTTAATATGCGATAAGTCAGGAAATTTATTATATATAGCGTAGCTTACAAATATTTGGCGCAAAATAAGCGAGAGATTAAAATAATAATCTCTCGCTTATTTATTATTTAGTTTCCACAGGTGTAGATGGAGCGTTAGGATTTGGAATAGGAATTTCTTCTGTATTTGCCGCGAGATTGCCATTCGGTAAGATTTGACTTTCACTGCCCTCGCCGTTTACAGGGCGTGTAAGAGTATATAGGAATGCCAAAACTTTTGCCGCCTTTGCTCTTGTAACCTCTTGTTTGGGTTCAAATTTTGTTCCGTTTGTATAAGTTCCTCTTGATACATCTGTATCCGCTCTCATAAGACCAAGATTATATACTTCTTTGGATTTTCCGTAAAGAGCTGAATTAAAGCTTTTGGAATCAGCTACATCCTCTAATTTTGTCCAGTCTTTAAGAGGATAATAATTTCCGGAAGTTGGCGGGAAATTAGGGTCATAATCGGGATGATCTGGAGCGAGAGAAGTTCCGTTATATTTTGTCATGTAAACGGGTTTTTCCCAGTTGCCGTCTTTATTTTTACCATATTTTAATACATACGCGTCATAAAGAATAGCTGCCATAGCTTCTCGTGTCAATTTAGCGTCGATAGGAATAATTGTTATTTCAACCAATTTAGGCTCGGTATTTTCTATAAGATTTGCGGAAACGGTGGTGTTTCCTGAGACCGTAAAAGTACATTCTTTTTTTAGACTGCTACCAATAGCGTTGTTCACTTTTATACCGTTTACTAATATGGAATCTATTAACCAATTATTGTTTTCTCTTTCGACAATAACTCTTATTGTTGTACCATCTGAAACAGAAAGAGAGTTTGTACTATTTTCATATTCGTTAGCGAACTGAACACCGAATAATCTGCCTGTTCCGCTAACTACATAAAGCTGATACTCATTACCGGCTTCTACTGTAAAATCAACTGAGTTATAAACGCTGGCGCCGTCCTCTTCTTTTTTTCCGGTTATATATTTTATCTCTGTTTTGTCTGAGTTAATATTTTTGCAAACAATATCTTTGCTGTTACCGGCTCTCATATATAAAGTTAACGTGCCGTTTGCTTTTGCCGTATAGGTAAATTCCCTGCCGTCGTTACGAATTTCAATGTAATCTGTCTTTACATCGTTATTATTAAATGTTCCGTTTTTGTCTGTTCCACTTACAATTCTTGAAGGCGACTTTAATGTAAAGAAATCATTATCGGAAATAATGGAATTTGTCTCAACTTGTTTAACATTGGCATTATATGTTTTGTGGTCAGACTCGTTATAAATAGTAATTTTAGCGCCGTCCGGCTTATTAACAATTACTTTTTTAAATTCCCCCTCAGCTGATGAATTAATTTTATATGTTTCGCACAATGGTTTCATACTTTCAAGAGAATCCCATACAAATATTGAGTCAGCCTCAATTCCGCTTATTGTATAAGCGCTCTTGTCACTTGTAATATTGGAGGTTTTGAGATCTTGCAGTTTTTCTCCGATATATTTTGCCGCGACAATAATTCCCTTATCTATATTTTTTAAATTAACCACTGTATTTCCATCCAAAACTTTAGCTTCCACCTCACCTATAGTTGAGGCCAATGAGGTGGATTTGAGAGACACACTTTCAAAATCAGCGTTATATACATTTTCATTGTCTTTAACGGATATAAGAGAAACTTTACCTTCATTCTGAAGCTCCTCATAGGTCTTTGTATAGCTTGTTAATGAGTTTTTCTCAAGATCAAAAGCTTTTTCGACACTTCTTGCGAAATCTCCTACGGTTATTATATTAGTGGGATAAAATTTATTGTTTGAATCCTTTTTCATAATCCCAAGCTGTAAAAGTTTTTCAATAGAGTTTCTGTAATAATAATTTTCTTTTGGCTGCTGCTCCGCGCCGGGAACGACTCCTTTTGCGCTTACGTCCACAGCCATCTCGGGAAATACTGTAGACCAATCTCCGGACTGCGCCGCTGTTTTAACGTCACTTTTCATATAAGACGTAAGTTTTGTCATAATATCTTTATCATTGTATGTATCTTCTGTCGCTACAGACTGATTATATATACTTTGCAGCATAATACGGCACCATTGTCTTGCTGCTGCCTCTCTATAATGAGTGCCGTCTGATTTTTCCTGTCCGTTCGCCTGACTAGCTCCATCGCTTGCCGCTGGAGTTTCTCCGGCCTCAAAACTATTATATATTCCGAAAATCTCGGCTGAGTCTAAAGAATCGATATATTCTTTCGCTCCGGCGTAAAGTTCCACCAAACCTATTTCCGAGCTTGTTTTAGCTTTCGTTCTCATATTTCCCGGAGCGTCAGGGTTAAAACCGTTAGGCTTTGACGAGTTTTCCGAGTATCTCCCGTTGCCTGTTCTTGGCATAGAAGTCACAAGTACGGGAGTCATGCCTCTAGATTTTATTGCCGCGATATACATATCAAGCCATTCATTATATAAAGTGTTATTTTGCTCTAACGTACCGTATTGTGTGCCACGTATAAAACGGCTTGTAGGACTGCCGCTCTCGTCGTTATGAGCGGAATGAATAAAGACGAAGTCACCTTCTTTTCCCCTCATGAGAATATCATCTATTCTTCCCTCGATATAATTGCTCTTCATAGCGCGACCGCCCATTGAGTAATTAACTACGTTTACTTTTTCAAGATCAAAGTAATCAATTAAAGTTTGCCCCCACGTGCTTATGGTTGAAATAAAAGTATAAGTTTTTTGCGTTGAGTCTCCCAAAATATGAATAGTTGGTTTATCACCGGCCGTATTTGGATTAAGAGGTGTGATTTTTATTGATTTTACGCCTACGGTTTTTGGTGAGTTTGGTGTTGGGAGTTTATTTGGTTCAATTTCTATTTCTATAAAATCTTGCCCTGTTACAAAGTCATAAGTCCATTTTGAACCGTCCCATTTGGCGGAGGTCAATCTTCTTACAAGTCCCGCCGTATCCCAAGGGCTTGTACCTGTAAGTCTGTCAGCGCGCATACCTGTTGGGGCAATCCATGTATCGGAAGAGTCTCCAGTGACTTCAACCTCAAGATGATAAGCGCCCGGAGCGTTTGTATCAACTCTGTAAATTAAACCGCCATAATTCCAATCTTCTGAGTCGACATATTTTAAATAGTTACCGTCGCTTTCGGTTACTTGCGCTCCATTATCTGAAGTTACGCTAATTTTGGATGTGTCCGCAACTTCCCTTTTTGCTTTTTCTGGTAAAATAGCGTTTGATTTTGAGATAAATCCTTGGCCCGTCGCCTTACTATAAACGGGAACGCTACTCATCGCTGTAAAGTTGACATCAACAGAAAAATTTGTTTCCGTGTTATCCGCTAAAATATTTGTGGGCGTAAAAGCCATTGTAAACATAATTACGGATGATAGCAAAGCTGATGCCAGTTTTTTTAATTTCATGCAATCGCACTCCTTTACTTCAAAAAATGCTAATTAATTATCAAGGCGGTTTTATGATTAATTAATCAGCGATTTTTTTATATTTGTATAAAAATTATAAAATTTTTACAGTTTACTTATATCTATAAAAACTATAATTTTTTACTCTTATATTATATAATAAAATGAAATCTTTTAATAGTACCAATTTAAAAAAAATATAAAATGCCACTTATATACCAATAAATATTTTTATATGTTTTTCTAATAAAATTATTTCAAAAAGTTGACTTTTTTTAATTTGTATGATATTATAACGGTGAGTAAGTTGAGTGGTCGCGTGCTTTTTGCATGAGGAAAGTCCGAGCTCCATAGGGCGAGAGTGCCGGGTAACACCCGGTGAAGGCGACTTTAAGGATAGTGCAACAGAAATAAACCGCTTATTTATATAAGTAAGGGTGGAAAGGTAAGGTAAGAGCTTACCGTGTCTTTGGTAACAAAGATGGTCTATGTAAACCCCACTCGGAGCAAGACCGAATTGAAACAAAAGGGGCTGCCCGTTCCGTTTCAGGTAAAGGTCGCATGAAGTTACAGGCAACTGTGATTCCAGATAGATGACCATTCACGACAGAACTCGGCTTACAGACTTGCTCATTAAATATTGATAAACAAATACCATCTGTTATAATATTTACAGATGGTATTTTAATGATATATATTTTAAAATGAAGGTTAATAAAGTAAATTTTTAATAAATACGCGAGTTATATTTGCCGCGATTTACAAAATTTTTACCAAGAAGCAGTAAAATAATTTTTTAATATATCAGGTTTTTTATGATTTATTTGTTTATTATTTTATTGTTTTGTTATAAATAGGTGATATTTATGATATTTTTTGATATTGACGATACTTTGCTGAATTTTAGGGATGCGGAATTAAATGGCGTTAAAGAAATTTATGATAAGGGCGGTTTTTATTGTAAGGATAATTTTAATAATTTTATTTCTGTTTGGAGTAAAATAAAAAACAAATATTTTGATATGTATTTACAGAATAAATGTACTTTTAAAGAAAGACAGATTGCTCAAGTAGTGGATTTATTTAATTATTATAATATTAAAATTGAGACTGAGCCATATGATTATTTTTTAATTTACTATAACGCTTTTGAAAGTTCTTGGAAAGTTTATGACGATGTATTTCCGGCGTTATCTAAAATTAGTTTTTTTAAAATGGGGATTATTAGTAACGGAGATGATTTACAGCAGAGAAAAAAGTTAGAAAGGTTAGGTATTAATAAATATTTTAATGATGTGATTACGTCAGGAAAATTTGGAATTTCTAAACCTTCTCGTAAAATTTTTGATGTGGCTTGTGAAAGAAACAATGTTAAGCCTGAAGAATGTTATTATATTGGCGATAAAATTAAAACAGATATGCTTCCGTTGAAACAAATTGGAATAAAAGGTATATTGATAGATAGAGAAAGAAGAGCGAAAAAAAGCGTTGATTATGAGGTTATTAACTCATTGTTTGAGCTTGAGAAAATTTTATTTCAATAATTGGATAGATTTCGAGAAGATTTACGTGACATATATAATTAATACTGTTTTTATGAAAAGATGAAAGGAATAATAAAATTTATGGGGCGAAAAGTAGTTACTGAAGAAATATTAATTGAGGATATTGAATTTCCAAACAAAGGAATTGGTTTTTGGGAGGATAAAAAAGTTACTGTTAAAAATACTATTCCGGGGCAAGTTGTTAGAGTTGGAATCAAAAAGAAAAAACAAAAATATGAGGGCAGGCTTTTAGAAATAAAAGAAAAGGCTAAATATGAAATTGAATCTAAATGTAACGCTTTTGGTATGTGCGGCGGTTGTACCTTTCAAAATATTTCTTATGAGAAAGAACTAGAATTTAAAAAAAATAATGTTCTTAAATTATTAAATCAACTCAATTTAGAAAATTATGAGTTTTTAGGAATACAGGGTAGCCCAGACATTAACGCATACAGAAATAAAATGGAATTTTCTTTTGGGGATACGGGGATTGACGGCGAGCTCTCTTTAGGAATGAGAAAGAGGGAAAGTTATTATGAGGTTGTTGACGCTGATAATTGTTTAATTGTTGATGAGGATATAAGAAAAATTATAAAATGTGTAAGAAATTTTTTTAAAAATTCTAAAGATACTTTTTATCATAAAACAAAAAGAATTGGAACGCTTAGGCATCTTCTAGTGAGAAAAGCTTTTTTTACAGGTGAGATAATTGTAAATTTGATTACGACAAGTACCTTAAAATCAAATATTGAAGAATTAAAAGATGATCTTATCAATATAAAATTTGACGGGAAACTGGTTGGTTTTCTTCATACTGAAAATGACTCAGTAGCTGATGTTATAAAAGTTGATAAAATTGCTACTCTGTATGGTCAAAATTATTTTATGGAAAAAATATTGGGCTTTGATTTTAAAATATCTGTTTTTTCTTTTTTTCAGACAAATTCCAGGGGAGCTGAAATTTTGTATTCAAAAATCAGGGATTTTGCCGGTGATATTAGTGAAAAGATTGTTTTTGATTTATATTGCGGAACGGGTACCATTGCTCAAATTATGTCGGCAAACGCCCAAAAAGTTATTGGGGTGGAACTTGTAGAGGAAGCTGTTTTGGCGGCAAAAATTAACGCGGAACTTAACGGAATTGTAAACTGCGAATTTATAGCTGGCGATGTGTTAAAAATTATCGATGAAATTTCTGAGAAACCGGATGTAATTATTCTTGATCCTCCAAGAGAGGGGATTCATCCAAAAGCTATTGGAAAAATTATTGAGTTTAACGCAGATAAAATTGTCTATGTGTCTTGTAAAGCGTCTTCTATGGTTAGAGATTTGGAGATAATGATTAATAATGGATATAAAGTGAAAAAGATTATATGTGTTGATATGTTTCCGAGAACTTATCACGTGGAAACGATAATTTGCCTATCGAGAAAAAAATAAAAAAAAACTATATAAAAGACCAGTGTATTATGACTTCGTTATCTTTTAATACAATTTTGTCGATTAAGGAACGTATAAGGACTCTTTTTTCCCGCAATGTTCCTTTTTCAAGAACTTGTATAAAAATTTTGGCTGTATTAATGACTTCGGATTTACCCATTTTTTCTTTTGGTACAGACAATGAGTTTATCTCAGCTTGTAAAGAATTTCGCTCGGCCAATATATTTTCAGCTCGTTCTGATATTAGCTCTATAGGGATTGTTCCTAATTGATATAAGTCCATAATTTTTGCTAGTTCTTTATCAAGAATATCAAGTCTTTTAATTAGGATTTCTTTTTTATTGGGCTCATTGTTTTTATTTTTATTGACGATTTCATCAAAATAATTTTTATCGCTGTGCAGATTAAATATTTCATCTGTTACAATTTTATCTAAATCGTCTATAAAATAAGTTTTATTTTTGCAAGTTGGGTCAATTACCATTTTTTTATTTGTTTTTCCTCTTGAATAGCAGGTATAATAACCTCTTGGAGCGATTTTATCACGATTTTTAGAGGTATTTCTTTTACAGTAATATCTCGCTCCGCAGTTTCCGCAGAAAAGCAATCCTGATAATAAGGTGGTAGCTTGATACGGAGTTTTTTGTGAGCCCCTTATTTGAAAAGACAGGGATTGACTTTTATAAATTTTTTGAGCTTTATTCCATGTCTCTAAATCTATAATTGGCTGATGTCTGCCGGTGTAAAGATTGCCGCCATAGGAAATTTTCCCAATGTATAACGGAAGATTCAGACAACTGTTTACAGTCGAGGGATATTTCCAGTTTCCATATTTTGTTTTGTATCCTTTATCAAATAAAATCAAAGATATTTGATTTATTGTATAGCCTTTAATAAATAAATCAAATATTTCTTTTACTTGAACAGCCTCATACTCATTTATAACCAGCTCACCGTTAATATAATCATATCCGACAGGGTCAAATCCGCCGCCGTGCCAATAACCGTTTTTCGCCCTTTCCATTCGGCCCATTGAGGTACGTTCTTTTATTTGTTCCCGCTCTAATTGGGCGAATACGGAGAGAATGCCTATCATAGCCCTGCCGAAAGCTGATGATGTGTCAAAATTCTCATTCATTGACACGAAGTCAACGCCGTTCTTTAGGAAAATATCCTCAATGAGATATAATGTGTCTTTTTGGGAACGTGACAGACGGTCTAATTTATAAACGGCTACTATATCTATTTTTTTATTTTTTACGTCAGAAATCAGCTTTTGTA
>CAJTVH010000078.1 GCA_910579745.1 uncultured Clostridia bacterium
CTTACGGGACTTAATAAAGGAACATCTGTCGCTGTCGCTAATGTTGACGCTCATGTTACTGTTCCAGCCGTTAAAATAAACACAGCCGGAAAAATTCTCGCGATTATGGGAACTTCAACTTGTCATATTCTTTTGGGGGATTCAGAAAAAGTTGTTCCAGGAATGTGCGGTGTTGTTGAAGATGGAGTTATTGATGGGTTTTATGGTTATGAGGCTGGGCAAAGCTGTGTGGGAGACCATTTTGCGTGGTTTGTGAATAATTGTGTTCCAAAGGAATATTTTGAAGCCGCGAAAAAACAGAATATGGATATCCATCAATATCTTACGATGATGATGGATAAATACAAAGTTGGTGAAACAGGTCTTGTAGCCTTAGATTGGTGGAATGGAAACAGGTCTATTTTAGTTGATGTTGACCTTACCGGACTTATTTTAGGTATGACTTTACATACAAAGCCTGAGGAGATTTATCGTGCTCTAATTGAGGCGACAGCTTTTGGAACAAGAAAGATAATTGAGACCTTTAACGAGAATGGTATTCCTATTAATGAGTTTTACGCGGCGGGAGGTATCGCTGAGAAAAATTCTGTGGCTATGCAGATTTATTCAGATATTCTTAATTTGCCTGTTAAAATTTCAGGTTCAAGTCAGGGCCCGGCTTTAGGTTCAGCTATATTCGCCGCTGTAGCGGCGGGAAGTGAGAACGGGGGATATGACAGTATCTCAGAGGCTTCTAATGTTATGGGAAAGCTTAAAGATGTTATATATACGCCTATTAAAGAAAATGCTGAGGTTTATAATAAGATTTATAAGGAATATTGTATTTTACATGATTTTTTTGGAAAAGAAAATAATTTAATGAAGAGAGTGAAAAAAATTAAAAACGACGCAAGCGAAAATTAAAAATATTGTTTATAAATAAAAAAGTGAGGTTTTTTTATGCTTGAGAATTTAAAAAAAGAAGTTTGTGAGGCAAACTTGCTTTTGCCGAGATATAACCTTGTTATATTTACATGGGGAAATGTCAGCGCTTTTGATGCGGAAAGCGGTTATGTTATTATAAAGCCATCAGGGGTTGAGTATGATAAAATGAGTCCGAGTGATATGGTTGTTGTAGATCTTTCGGGAAAGATAATAGAGGGAAACTTGAATCCATCATCGGATACGCCGACACATATTGAGATTTATAAAAAATTTAAAGGTATTGGCGGAATTGTTCATACTCATTCAAGCTGGGCCACCGTTTTTGCTCAAGCAGGAAAGTCTATTAAACCTTATGGAACTACTCATGGTGACTATTTTTATGGAAATATTCCTTGTACAAGGGACATGACTGATAAGGAAATAAAAGAAGAGTATGAGGTTAATACAGGTAAGGTTATTGTAGAAACATTTGTAAGAAATAATATAAATCCTATGGAAGTTCCGGCGGTTCTTGTTAAAAATCACGCACCTTTTACTTGGGGAAAAGATCCTTTTGAGGCGGTTCATAATTCAGTTGTTCTTGAGAGCTTAGCTATGATGGCGTATAACACGGAAACACTTATGGGAGAAGCAACTAAACCTATGGGGAAAACTCTTCTTGATAAGCACTATTTAAGGAAACATGGAAAGAATTCTTATTATGGTCAAAAAGCGGATTAAATCCTGTTTAAAAATTAAAATACACACTAAAGATTATGAAATAGAGAAAATATTCAAAAAAATTTGAAGTGCGTTTATTTCATTTTTCGCAACTTTTTGAATATTTTTTCTGTTAATTTAATAAGGTGTACTTACTTTTTCTGAAAATTTATTGTTTACATATTTTTAAAATTTTTGTATGGTTTTCATGTATACTATAAATAAAACTGTTTTTTTGATTTTATAAATGGTGTAGAATAAAATTTATAAAGAGGTAATATGAATGGTTATTTTAATAGCAGGCGCTTCTTATACGGGAAAAACTTTATTGTCACAAAGACTATTAGAAAAATATAAATTCCCTTGCGTAAGTATAGACCATATAAAAATGGGTCTTATAAGAAGTGGGCAAACATCTTTAACTGTTGATGATGACAAAAAATTGACAGATTTTCTCTGGATTATTATAAAAGAAATTATAAAAACAGTTATTGAGAATAAACAGAATATTATTATTGAGGGATGTTATATACCTTTTGATTGGAAAAATGATTTTGATTGTGAATATCTTAAGGAAATAAAGTATTATTGTCTTATTATGTCCGAAAGATACATTAAAGAGAATTTTGAGAATATAAAAAAGTATTCTAACATTATTGAAAATCGTATTTATGATTTTTCTGTTGATATGGAAACAATGATCGAGAAAAATGATGAGAATCTTAAATTGTGCGAAAAGTATAACAATAATTATATTTTGATAGATGAAGATTATAATATAATTATTGAATTATAAAAGTTTACTTTGTATTAGTATACATAAAAATCAGTTATAGTAAAATTATAATTTAGACAAGAAAATTATTTAACTGATTTTTTGGATATTTTAACTGTTTAAAAATATGATTTAAAGAAATTTTTTTCAATAAAATAATAAATTTTTTTGTTTTTATAATATAATTTTAAGAAAATATATTGTTTTTTATTTTATTTGTGTTATTATAGAATTAATAAAATAATATTATATAGCTTTTAAGAAAAAATCAGATGTCTAATCAACGTTACAATTACCTTTGATTTTATCGGATTTTAGATATAATTTATGAGAGCGGCAATAAATACCAGTTCCCCAATTTGTTAATTTTATAAAATCAGATTTCTTTAATACTATGGATTTCTGCTTTTAGAAGATAGTTATCTATACTATAAAAATATTTTTTATCCTAACTATAATATATTGATAAAACTGAGCTTTTCTATCGGGAATTATATGAGTATAAAGGTAAAATTTTTTATTTTATTATAGATGATTTCTATAAAAAGTGGTGTGGATTATAAATAAGTTTATGTTAGAGCGTATCTGAAAACTAAAATACGCACAAAAAATTATAAAAAATAAAACGAAATAGAAAGGATTTTCTGTTTAATTGAACCGTTTTCACTTATTTTTTAATAATTTTTTGGATATTTTGCGTATATAACTGATAGCTTATAATAATTTTCAGATATGCCCTAAGAGAGTTGGGGGAGTGTAAGTGAAAGATTCAGAAAATATGCAAAAACAATACATAGTTACTTTATTGGTTACGTTGATAGCTTTAATTATAATTGTAGTTTATAGCTTTAATTCATTTTATTCAAATACCACAAAAGATACAATAGCTCTTGGAGAAAGTTGTTTGGCACAGGAAGTAGGACAGCTTAACGCTTATCTCTCTAAAGGGAAAGACGTAATGCAAGTTACGGCTATAACAGTTGAGTATATGATGCGAGAGAAAATGTCTTCTGACGAGATATTAAATTTTCTTAAAAATGAGGCGGAACGCTATAAAGTAAGTATTGACGCTAACTTTACAGGAATTTATGGATTTATAAACGGAAAGTATCTTGACGGAATAGGATGGGTTCCTGAAGAGGATTATGTTCCTCAAGAACGTGTATGGTATACGGATGCTATAAAGGCGGGAGGAAAACCGACGATTATTTCGCCATATCTTGACGCTCAAACTAATAGTATTATGATTTCTATAAGTCAGATGCTATATGATATGAAAAGTGTAATTTCTTTGGATATTGAGATGAATGAAATTCAAAAAATTACTGAGAATATACATTTAAACAATCATGGATACGGATTTGTATGTGATAAAAACGGACTTGTTATAGCGCATTCGGATATAGACGAAAAAGGCAAAAATTATATAGAAAATGAGGAAATGTCAGAAATTCTGGAAAGGGTTTATGAGGGTCGGAGAAATAATTTTGAGATAGATATTGCTGGTGAGAATTTTACAATATTTTCTGATGTTGTTATGGATGATTGGTATGTTGTGATGGTTGTAAACAACAGAGAGTTATATGATGATTTACATCATATTTTTATTAGGAATGTAGTGATATGTCTTATTATATTCGTGGCTATTGTTATATTCTGTACGCTTTCTCTTCGCAGGGTACATAAGTATATGAGAGAAATTGAGGAAAATAGAAAAAAGATAAATAATCTTAATGAAACTATTATGAAAATTCTTGCGAGAACTATCGACGCGAAAGATAAATACACAAAAGGGCATTCTGTGCGTGTGGCGGAATACAGTAGGGAAATCGCCGCTAAGATGGGGAAAAATAAAAAGGAGCAGAAAGAGATATATAATGTGGCGATGATGCATGATATAGGAAAAATAGGTATTCCGGATAGTATTATAAATAAGCAGGGAAAGCTGACGGATGAAGAATATGATTTAATTAAGCTTCATACTTTAACAGGATACCATATATTAAAGGATATATCAGAGAATAAAATGATTGCTATAGGTGCTAAATTTCATCATGAAAGATATGATGGAAAGGGCTATCCTAACGGACTTAAAGGGGAAAATATACCGTTAATCGCGCGAATTATCGGTGTCGCTGACGCGTATGATGCCATGGCTTCAAGCAGAAGTTATCGAAGCGCTCTTCCTCAAGATACGGTAAGAAGTGAAATTGAAAAGGGCAAAGGAACTCAATTTGACCCTAATATAGCTGATATTATACTCGAAATGATAGATAATGATAAAGAATATAATATGAAACAGTCATCTGAGTTGAATAAAACTATCCTTGTAGTGGATGATGACCCTATTACAATAAGCCTTGTTAAAAATATTTTTAAGAGTGAGCCTATGTATACTTTAATCGCTGCTGAAAAAGGGGAGGACGCTTTAAAAATTATTGACGAAAATAAAATTGATTTGATTTTCCTTAATATTGAGATGCCTGACATTAGCGGTTTTGAAATTCTTAAAATTATTAAGGGAAAGTATGATATTCCTGTAGTGTTTTTAACAGGATATAAAAATGTTGAGATGCTTCAGGAAGTAACGGAACTTGATGTTGAGGATTATCTTACAAAACCATTCTTACCAGCGGCTTTATTGGAAATTGCTAACAGCGTACTTGATGACTAATTTAGATAAAGGCTATTAAAAATAAGTGTGTTATGAAAATATTTATCTAAAAATTTACTGACACTAAAATCACAGCTCTGTAATGCGGTTTGATGAGACTATTTAGATAAATTAATAAAAAACAGCGGTTTTATACCTTCATAAGAAAATATGAAATAATGTTTTCAGAGGCAAAAGAAACGGTGTGAAGTCTAAAAATTAAATATTGGCAGGTACTAAGGGTGCTGATATGCAAAAATCAACGCCCTTTTCCTGTTTACCCAAGCCATGAGGCTTTTAGACGGTACTCCCATACTGTCGGCACGGAAAACACCCCGAAATGCCCGACGTGCCAGTCTGCCAGAATACATAAAATCTCAACATCATCAAAGGTCATAAATACGGCTTTGTTCGCCCTGTTCGGAAGCAAAAGGCATAAAACATTCCACTGCGATAACTGCGGGTATGAGTGGTAAGGCCGCTGTACGTTTTTTTAGTCAAAATTTGTAATATTTATTTAAATAATTATATGATTCCATTAATTGATACGTATACAACACTTAATCCAACCATTTATGGAGACAATTTAAGTAAAACTCAGATTTTTACTTATCCTACGACAGCTGATGAAAGATTTACGCTGAAATGGGGAGATTGTGATAATAATAATTATGTAGATTCAAGAGATGTATCTACTGCGATGTCTATTGACGGGAAGCAAGATGAAGCTAATTTATCGCATATATATACATTAGTTAATGGTGATGTTGATGGTAATGGAATAGTTAATGTTGTTTACGTAAGGATTATAATGAATTTTGTCTTAACAGGACAGAAACCAACAACAACATCTTACGCTTTAAGGAATCCTATAGATGAATTTATTAATTTAGAAATTGATGCTACAGAAGACTGGCCTGGAACATTTGCTATTGATGATAATGGTATTATAAATATTTATGATATTATACGAATATTGAATGATATGAGTAAATAAAGAGATTATTGCGGTTTTTATAAAAAAAGTTATTGATAAAACAATAGAAGATGATACTGGAAAATGCGGCAGTCAAATTGATTGACGTATTTTTATAATAAAAAAATTGTGGACTGTTATTGAAATTGTAATTATGATTCTTTTAAACACTCTAATTACTTACATTAGCGTAAGTTCGATGAAAAATAAAAGTCCATAAGGTTATTCTGTGGTATAATAAATTAGCGAAAAAAACATACCAAAGGAGAATAAACTTATGGACAAATTAATTATATCAATATTTTATGAAGCTGACAATTTTTGCGAAGAATTTAATAATTATTTACAAAATAATATCCTGCAGAAAATACTCTCATCATTTCCAAGACATTATCTGTATCTGATTTTGCCATCTTTCTTATAATTAACAATTTTTTTACCTCTATAATAAAATCTAAATTTATTGTTAGTTTTTTTATATCATTTTTATATAAAATATTTTTATTATGAAAAGCTTTTTTATGCCGATTTTTATTAGAGAGTATTTGAAAACTAAAATACGCGCGAAAAATTATAAAAAATAAAACGAAACAGAAAGGCTTTTTTGTTTAATTGAATTGTTTTCGTTTATTTTTTAATAATTTTTTGGATATTTTGCGTATATAACTGATAGCTTATGACAGTTTTCAGGTACACCTTAAATTATATTAATATAATATCAAGTTTTGGCAAGTTTACCGTCGACTATATAAATTGTATCAGATTATATACTACATTAAATTTTTTAATAAAATAATTTCTAAAGGTTCATTCGGCAGTAATAATGAACCACAATCAATATATCCATTTTTACGATAAAAAAATTGTGCCTGCTCACTTGACAAAGTTGATGTTAAAACTATTTTATAATTACTTTTTAACATTTCTTTTTCCCAATAATTTATTAATTGTTTGCCGTATCCTTTATTTCTGTATTCTTCTAAAAAATACAACATATTCATAAAAGGTATATTGTCCCAAAATAAATTAAACCTCAGCCAGCCAATAAAAATGTTATTATCAAACATAACTAAAATTCTTTTTGCGTTTATGCTATTTTTCAACTCATTTTTATTGATACAATGCTCATATTTCTTTAATATTTCTAAATCATTTTTATCAGCATATTTAATCATAATATCACTTCTTCAACTTACAATTTTTTATTGGTAAAATTCGCTTATAAATTAAAATTGTTTTTGTATACAATTTATGTTTATAATTCTATTAATTTTTCTTTTGAAAAATAATATATGTTCTCTTTTTTATATCCATAAGAAGAATTTGGAATACTAATATGTGGCTCAAATGTAAAATAATTAACCGAGGACAATAACATATGATTACCATTTTCAATATACACTCGTTCATTCTTATTTTTTACAATTGAATGTCCAAGATTACCCATAAAATCAAGATTGATAAATCCCTCATTATTTATTAGATTATTGATATACATATAAAGTTCTTCAAATGTAGTTTGAGGTGTTACAAAGTCAATTAGTTCTTGATGTAATCGTTCCTCCATAAGCAGACCATTACGCCATTCACTATTTTGAATTTCATTTATACAATCAACTACCTTGCCGTTTTCGATAACAATAGTGCGAGCATAGTCACCCCAAATATTATTATTTTGAGGGCTAAGATCAATCGTAATAATATCATTAAATTCAATCAACCTATCAGAAGTAACATATTCTTTTCCTGACAAGGATAAGTTTGTTTCATCGCCTAAAAATACAAACGCACCAATATCCCAATACCAAAATGAGGTTGCACCCAGAGACAACATTTTTTCTTCACATAATTTTTTTACATCTAACAAATTCATTTTAGGTTTAATGACTGTTTTAATATATGAGATTGTTTCTTTTGCAATCCTCTGAACTTCTTTATATTTCATATAATTATTCTCCTAAATTCCAATTTATCATTAAATTTATTATAGCATTTTTACATAAAACATTCAATAATATGATTAATTTATAAATGAAAAGTCGCTTTTTCAAGCGACTTTTCATTCAGTATACTATATCAATATTCGGTTTTAGGAAGTTTGCCACCTACAGCGTAAATTGTAGTAAGCCAAGTGCTATTTCCTATTACCCATTCGCCCTGATATTTTCCTCCTATATCCGCCTTGTTTGTGAACTGATAGACGTTAGGAAGATTATTCAGTACAGCCGTAAAGGAAATCCATACGATAACGCTTGTATAGAAGTTTTCCATTCTGTACTGAAAAAGAAAGAAATATATCTTCATATTTATCAGGATTTAAAAGAAGCCCGCGGAGCAATATTTGAGTACATAAAAGGGTGGTACAACCGCAAGAGAATCCATAGTTCTATCGGTTATATGACGCTCCGGCAAAAGGAGGCGGAACTTAAAAAACAGCGTAACTTTTCGACTTTTTTTGTTTAAGGTATTGACATAGATCCACTATTATTAACGTGAGTTCTACAAAAAAGGATAAAAAATATAATAAAATTTCGGAAATACTACAAAAAGAGGCTACTAAATGTTGTATTTAAAAACCCCTTAAAAATATACGCTCTAATACACGAAAAAACAAAACTTCCGCAGGCGATAATTCAGCTTTTAAAAATAATTTTGGTAAAAACAATATTATTATTGACGGCAAAAAGTCAAATAACGCCGATTATGAAAAGCCAAAAGTATTTGAATATAGAAGATAGTCAAAAAACAGCTCAGTCCTTAAAAGCCGAAAATAACAAAAGGAAATAAGCGAAAAACAGTTTATAATAAAAGCCAAATACTACAAAAGGCTAATAATATTAATATAAAAAGCGAATTAAAAAATCATTTTAAAGATATGGTTAAACAAGCCCGTAACTCGGCGAAAAAAGCGGTAAAAGCGGGTCGTTCAGCCGTTTTGAAAAGTATTAAATCGGAAATTGAGGAAACAGGCGAAAA
>CAJTVH010000079.1:0-6861 GCA_910579745.1 uncultured Clostridia bacterium
CAACAAATTATATATCGTTTTGATTTTCCATATCTAAAAAGGCTTTTTTATATTGTGGCACGGTTTTTAATTCTTGTATTTGCTCAACATCTTCTGATATGTTACAAGCAATGATTGTTTTAATTGCTTCAATATTTGCCCTTATTTCAAAACCATTGCAATAGTATCCCGATAGTTCTTTATATAATATAGAAATACAATAGCTGCTTAGTTCTGATACTATTTCATCAGGCCAGTACCTGGCAAGATTTCTGGCAACTGGTAGATAATTTATGTTCATAAATACATTACTGCTATCTTTTAACATTCCTAAAGATGCTTCAGCGAATTCTTCAGGATTACCGCAAGATGAAATTGTTTTCTCTAATTGTTTTATTTTACCGATAATAGGGTAACGTTTTTTCGAGTTTTCTTCTTTTTTTAATTTATTGATAAGGTTTTCAAAAGATGATAATTCGTTTGCAACAATCAAATTAGTCCCTGCGGGAGGCAGCACTTTTCTTCCACGATTTAAGACAATATTATCACTATCTGTTGTATTAAAGCTTAAATTCACAGTTCCCTGTTCTATTACATTTGTACCGTTTTTTCCGGAATAGGTCCAGGCTTGCAAAGTTATGGTTCCATTTTTTCTAAGTAAAAATTTAATAGCTACCGGAAAATCTCTTTTAGCAGCTTCACGAAATACAATATCTCCCGAAGCTATGGTTATATAATTTTCACCAGTAGACATTTGTTTGATAGGAATACGCATAAGCTTTTGTCCCTGACTAATTGAAAAGTTAGTAAGAACAGGAGATTCATAAGGTAATTCCTGACCGCTTTCAGCTAAACAATATACAGCTCCACCCTTTAAGCCTAAATATATTGATTCGTTTAATACATTTGATAAAGATTGAATACCAATTATCTTGTTTAAGCTTTCATCTTCTAATATATTGGTAGGAGATTCTTTATTGAGATTTGCGTTTTGTTCCAGTCTTTCCTGCGTTTCCAGAAATAAACGGTGAAGTTCCCTTGCCTGGTCGTCTTGATGTAGATAATAATGATATACAGCTGCTCCCTGGGCAACAGATTTATCAGGGTCGTTTATAGTAATTGGTTTAAGGTTGAAAAATTGTGTTAAACGGTTTTCAATTAAATATAAACGGGACATACCACCGTTCAAAATTACTGCATCAACATTTATATTATCACTGTTAAGTATTTTTGTAGCCTTATATAATACATTAAGAATTGGGAAAATAATGTTATTATCATTTTTAATATCTTCAAAATGGGTATAATCATCATAATTATAGTTTTCGCCTAACAGTGGAGATAAAACATCTTCAAACTCAGCCAGGGTAATGCTGTTTTCCGAATTATATCCGTTTGGCATATAGCCGCCATAATCAAAAGAATATTCTTTATCAAGAGGATTTCCTCTTCTTTTGCGGTCTTTGTAACGGTCGCTTATTTTTATTTTAAGTTCCTCCGCATATGCAAGGAAAGGAATTGCCGATTGTGGATTGTCCTCAATTCTTTTAGCAATATCTTTATTTTCTGCACGATAGTAGGCTAAATATTGCTGATACATCCAATCGGCTAGGCGTTGGTCAAATTGATCGCCGGCTACTGTTGAATAACGATTTGTAGCAATAGGACGTATTTCAAAGTGATTTTCAGCCTCAGTTACTCTTTGAATTTCGTGAAGCGTAATATCCAGGGTTCCGCCGCCAATATCAAACACCAGAACTTTTTTTTGCGTATTAAAGTCAATGGGCAAGTTTATTTTGCCATTTTGCACTTGATTTAGTACATCATAAATTACAGCCTCCGGCTCCGAAAGCAACACGTCATCACGATAATTGCCGTTAGATTCTCGCACTTCAAGACCTGCAATTTCGGCTGCTCTTAGAGTTGCCTCACGTTGAACGGGGTTAAAACTTGCTGGCACTGTAATAACAGCGTCGGTTATAGTTTCGCCATAATAATCTTCAAGACAATCTAATAAATGGCGTAGAATACGGGCAGAAACTGCTTCTGGCGTCTGGTCGGGATATTCTTTTTTCCAACCAGGAATAGTTACCGATGGCAAGCCCATTTGTTTTTTTATAGATTTAGCAACGGCAAAGGGTTGGGTTCGAGATACCGTTTTAGCAAAATCGCCAACAATCGGTTCATAGATATTTCCTTTAAGTTCGGAATAGTAAACACACGATGGCAACAGTTCTCTGCTCTCTTTGCGTGCATTGTTACGGCTGCTCATATCAGTATAGCGTTCTATACGACAAATTGGGGTTTCTATTCGTTTCATATCTGTTGAGCAAGTGGCAATAACTGAGTTTGTGGTTCCTAAATCAATGCCAACACAAAGGTCATTATGTTTCATTAACAAGTACCTCCATAACTTCTTTTACTCTTGGATAAGATATAACAATTTCTTTATCCATAATTCGCCAACCTGGAGAAATTACTTCAACTTGTTTTATCTCGGTTGCATTATTAAATGGAGTACCCTCATAAGAATAACCATCTAATTCATTGGCTTGTACCTGAAAACGCTCGCCAATTTCAAACATCGGAACAATAGCGCAATCCTCCACAAATTCCATTAACCTGCGTACCAATGATTGAGCGCTTTTAATTTCAAAAGGTATGATTCCTTTTTTTCTCAAATTCTTAAAACCGTTTTGCGCAGATATGAGCAAATCCAAAATATAACCGTATTTTTCAGAATTAAGTTTTGATATTATTTTTAGTTCCTCTTCTGTGCGTATTTCAATAACTTGTTCTTCATAGCTGTCTTGTAAACGTGTAATAAGGTTATTGGCACGATTTAGGGCAACGGTTAGCTGGTAAATTTTTTCTTCATATGCAGCCGTTGTGAGATTTATTTGCGTGTTTTGTTTTGGTTGTTGAGTGCGTTCAGTAATAAGGTCAATTATTGCATCAAGGCAATCATTGATAAAGAAATGACTCATACGCACTAAATATGTGTATGTTTCTTCAGTTAATTTTGTTTCCCAGGTACGAGCAAGCCATAACAACACAAATCTATGCATTTGAATGTGATAATCTAATTCTTTTTTTATAGATACTATTTCGCTGCCATCATTGTTGTTAATGGCGTTTAAAATTTTTCTTGCGGTTATTTTAGCTCTTTTTAACACTTCTGCACGTTCTGCGTTGCTTATTAATTTACATTTACGAAAAGTGCTTGATACATCGCTGGCAGTTATGCAAGCCCCTTTTACTTTATCATTAAATTGTTTGGCAATAGTTTGGGGCTCTATATCTGGATTTTCACAATATAATTGCCAGATAATATTTTCTTCAGCAAAATTCTTTTTTTGTTTACTTGATATTTCAATAATAATTTGGGATATTTCCTGTAAAGTAATTGGATCATTTTGTGGCATTTTATTTTATCCCTCCTGATTTATAAATCATATTGTCTACCAACTTGCGGATAAATGAAATTTATATCTGGATGTTCTTTAGATAAAGCAAAATTTCCCTTTTGCTCCGGATATGTATCATCTGGCGAGTGTACTAATATAACCGTTGCCGGATTTAATTCTTCTATTAGTTCCGAGCAATCTGAATATCCAGCGTGAAGAGAAAATTTTGTATCAATTATTGTTTGAAAAAAATGACGATATTTTTTCCCGCCAATATATATCCCAGCAGCTTTTTTTCCTTTAATAGTTAAGTAAGGAAAACGAGAACATTGTTCGTTTATAACAGATATACCAATTTCCTGTAATCTTTCATTAAGATTCCAGATATTGTCATCAACAAAAATTGGCGTAAATGCAATATCACTCGTTTGCATTTTATCTGCTAAAAAACTTATAATTTCAATACCTTTGGTGAGTTCACGAGTTGGAATAAAACAGGGAACGTTGTTCCAGATAGCTTCATTTATTTTATTTACAATACTATCTAAACCGTCTGGCATAATATATTTAGGATGTTTGGCGTGAAGCCCACACATTAAAAGTATATCCGGCTGCATTGTATCAGGTAGTAAATATCCTGGGGTTAATTTTGTTGTAGTTTTGCGAAAATCACCTGTATATAATACACTACCTTCATTTTGTGATTCAATTAAAATCATTGCTGCACCAGGAACGTGGCCAGCTTCATAAAATGTAACCTGTAGAGCGCCTATCTGGATAGGTTTAAGAAAATTTAATGGATGTATTCTTTCAATCGCATTTATTGAGTTTAATTCTATACTATTTTTTTGTTCTAAAGAAATATTTTCAGAAATATTAAGATTGTCCATAATAAGATAATGGCCAAGCTTTTTAGTTGTAGAAGTTGCATAGATTGGGGTATCTGGGCATTGTTGGATTATTTCAGGCAAATAACCAATATGGTCATAATGTCCGTGTGAAATTAGGATAGCGTCTATTTGAGCGATAGAAACTAATCCAACATCTGATAATGATGTAAAATCGGGACCGAAAGTATTGTGTCCATTAGAGGAAAATTTATTTTGTAAAATTCCTTTACCACAATCCAATAAAAGATTTGTGCCATCTATTTGTAAAAAATAGCAGCTTGCTCCAACGCTGTTTGTTGCGCCAAGAGCAATAAACTTCATTCTTTACCACTCCTTTTTTGTATAAATATGGTTGTTACAATTATATAAATAATAAAACTGGATATTTATAATATATTCTAGCCTGTTCCCATACTAAAATCAATCTATTTTTTCTAAAATATTTTGAGTTATATGATAATTTTAATATTAAAAAGGATTGCTAAATTTTTTAACAATCCTTTTTAATATTTTACATTTTTTAATTATTAGTTAAGATGTTTAAGTTTAGGAAGATACTGGCTGCGTTCCTCCTGTGGAATATTAAGAGCGTCCATAGCTTGTTCGGCAGTCCAGCTGACTTTGTACATAAGACTTTGTATGTTGGATAGTGTTGCCTCAAACTTACCTTTTTCAATACCCTGTTCAATGCCTTTTTCAATGCCTTTTTCAATGCCCTGCTCAATGCCAATGCTTATACCTTTTTCAATGCCCTTATCTTCTACAGCCTGACTTAGATTACACATTTCCTCAAACTCTCCTTTCATTTCTTCACTCATAATAACGCCGAATTTCTCCTGTAAAATTCTTTCTCTTTCTTCATTTCCTATTTCGGTGGAGAGAATAACCTCCAGTAATTCTAAAATACCTTCATAATTTTTATCTTCTTTTCGGCCAAGCCCGATTATGAAAACCGACAGCAAATCATAATAAGATGGCTTTTCTTTGGCATTACCAATCAGATTTTTTTCTGATATATAATATTGATTTATGGTGTTGTGACGTTCTTTAGTAGGATTTTTACAAATCCAAATGCTTACAACTTTTTTTATCTTTTCGTAATGTGATTTATTAAATTCTCTGTTATATTGTGCAGAAATCATCCGGCAGCAATAGAATAGACCTCGCATAATAAGAGGATAACCTGGATTCCATTGTGATTGAGCCTCCACATTTACAATCAATCTGGTAAGACCTTCTCTTTTAGGGGCTGCTGCATAGAAACGAATATCGTAAACAATGGTTCCCTCTTTGGTTGAGGTATCCTCGTTAGCCGAACCGTTGATGAGGATATTTTCGTCCGGCAACATTGGAGTTGTGCCTATTTCCGGCTCGCCCTCAATATATTTTTCGGCAATATCTTTTACATCACAATCTTTATATTCTTCCATACAAGCTTTCATTATCCAGGCCAGAAAAATTTTAATAGATAATATTCGCTTGCAGGAAGAATCAAAAAGAGTTTTCTGGTTATTATCTGTTTCCGTATCGCCTGTATTATTGATATTTTGTTCTGTTGCGGTACGGATAATTTGAGCGATTGGCGATTCAACTTTCATTAGCATTACTCCTCTAAAATTATTTTAGCACAAGGTCACTAAAAAGTCTATATTTTTTTCTTGGTTCAATTATAGCATTGTTTAGTGAGGATAGCGATAGCGAAATAATAAATAATATTGACACAATATTGAGAAGATTGACGCAAGAAAATTTGGAAAAAATGGAAAGAATAATAATTCTCCATATTAATGAGTTGGAAAATCGTTGATAACGTGCTAAAATATAGATAGGCTAAAAATATTCAAAAACATCATTAAATCAAAATGAGGAATAATTGAATGAAAAATTTGGAGCCAGAGAAACGAATTGTGGGGTCAACATCTCAACAGCAAGAAATAATTGACGATTTATATAATAAACATTATGAAATGCTGTTTAATTATGCGCATAAAATTTTGCAAAATGAGGATACAACCAAGAAAGTTGTAAAAGAAACTTTTAGATTTCCTTCTATGAATGTTGATGAACTTTTGCAAAGTGAGAATGAGGCAGATTGGCTTATTAAAGCTTTGCAGCGTTCAATAATCGGTTATTTATATGATGAGCACTATAAAATGCTATTTAATTTTGCCTGTTCGATTTTGCAAAATGAGGATACGGCCAAAGAAGTTATACAGGAAACTTTTAGAGTTGCTTGCGAAAATATTGAAAAACTTATGCAAAGCAAAAATATTGCAGGATGGCTTGTTAATACTTTACACTTTACTATAAAAAGATTTAAAAGACAGAAACAAACAATGTCTAAATACATAGCTAGAGTTCCAGATGATTTTGATTTTGAAAATATTGTTGATGACAGATTGCCAGACGAAAATATAGAAACATTATATTCCGATTTAGCAGCTTATGAAGATTTTGAATTGTTACAAGAATTTGCGGTATACGATAGACCAATAAAAGAAATTGCTAAAGAACATAACATTTCTATTGACGCTTGTAATAAAAGATTATCAAGGATTAAAAAAATATTTCGTAACTTATTAAAA
>CAJTVH010000079.1:6871-8969 GCA_910579745.1 uncultured Clostridia bacterium
CTTTTCTGCTTGTAATGGCATATATAAAGTAGAGGGGAGGTTTATATATGTTGAAGGTCGAAGAAAAAGGGCGTCCAAAATATAGTAAATTCGACAAAATGGATACATCTGTTTTAGAGGCGATTCTGCGAGCTGATTTTGACGCCCCAGAAGCTGAAAGGTTGGATGTGGAAGTTATTATATATATTTCTAACCTGTTGGCAGAACGTCAAGAAATTCCTCAACCTGATGTTAATAAGGCAAAAGAGGAGTTTTTCAAGTATTATTATCCATTAGAAAAATCAATATATGATTTTGATGATGAAGATGATAATAACTTTGAGGTGGAAACAGACACAAATAAGGCTGCAAGCACAATGGATAAAGTTTTGCCTTTCCGAAAAAGGCTTTGGCGCAAATTTGCCAGTGCAGCGGCTGTGTTTGTAATATTTATGTTTGGCGGCACTCTTACAGCGTATGCTTTTGGTTACGACCCTTTTGCTGCTGTTGCCAGGTGGAATGATGAACATTTTTGGTTTGAAAAACAGATAAATACCACGGAAATAACTGATATATTATCAGATTATAGTGATGTTGAACATTTGGTTCCTAAATGGCTGCCAGAGGGTTATGAGTTTGAAAATGTAAATATTGTTCAATATCCAAATGGTCGTATAATTCGTTCAAGCTTTGTAAAAAACGTTGATAATGAAGAGTTTCATATATGTATTAATTATAAACAGGATTTGGATAATGTACAAACCATTTATGAAAAAACGGATGACGATGCTATAATATATGATAAAGGTGGCGTTGAACATTACATTATACAAAACTCTACTAATCTTACAATAGTTTGGTTGAGTAATGATTTAGAATGTTCTATTGTTGGTAGTTTTTCTGTGGCTGAAGCCAAAAAAATAATTAATTCACTTTATAATTAATTTACTTTATGGAGGATAAGGATAATGAAAAAAAAGGTTATTGTTTCCGGACTGTTTTTAATTATGCTTTTCTGCGTTGCTTCTGTGGCTAACGCTTCTATAATGACCAGTGATTATATAAATGATTATTATGCTAAGGTTAATGCTTATTCAGGCGGCAATCTGGATATTTCTTTTAATGTACAAGCTCCCAATACTATGGATAAATTAGGCGTTAAAACTATTATTTTGCAGGAAAGAATTGCCGGTTCTACCACTTGGAACCCCGTGCATACATTTAGTTATAAGAATGATTCCGGTATGCTAAAAAATAGAGCATTAAGTCACGATTATACCGTATCCTATTATGACGCTGTTCCTGGTCGTAGCTATCGAGCCAAAGTTTATTTTTATGCAGAAAAAGGCGGTAGTGATACTATTGAATGTATTACATCCGCTGTTAAAGCTAAATAATTCAGGTGAAAATAATTAAGATGAAGAAAATTGGAAAAATGCTCTGTGAGGTTTTGGCCTTGCAGAGCATTTCTTTTCTCAAAAAAAATAAAATTGTTTGTTAAGCCAAATTTTTTTTGTATATCGGTATGGTATACAAAAAAATTTCTGAAAAACATTCGATAAAGAATAAAAATCGTGTCAGTTTTTGCGGCGCAAATGGCATATATAAAATAGAGGGGTAAAAATTACCAATATTTTATCTAAAATCTGAATCTTCAAATCTATACAGCAGAAAGTTGGACGAGTTGTTTTGATTGTATTGGCGCTGTACTGAAGTTAAGAAAAGCCGAAAAGTATTTGTGATTTTTCTCCAAAAAAAATTAGGAGGATAAGATTATGAAAAAATCATTTTTAACTTTATTACTAACTGCGTTTATGCTGGTGTTTACAGCAAGTGTTGCTTTTGCAGCAGAAACAGGTTCGCCAATTAATATTCCAGGTCAGGTTGTGGCTGAGGAAAATGGTTTCCGTTTGATTGCTATGAATTCTGAAGTTTTGGATGGGCAGGTTCACGAAACTTTTGTAGAAAATGAAAATGATGACAATAGCTTGATTCTGCCTCGCTCTCCTTATGTTCCAAGAGTGGATCCCACTGCTGCAATGGTTTGTCCTGTTGTAGATTATAATGGCGAGCCTACAATTTTGGATGTTGAAGCAGTGGAATTTATTGCTGGACCTAC
>CAJTVH010000080.1 GCA_910579745.1 uncultured Clostridia bacterium
ATAGACAACGCCAAAAAAGTTATGGAGGAACTCGCGAGGTAGTTTCTGAAAGGTATGGGGGCTCTTGTGAAAGGCAAAATTGATTTTAGCGGCTTTTTAAAAAAACTTGTATTTTTTTATATATTGTTATAAAATAGTTATAGTATATTTTACGTTTGAAGGAGAAATATAAGATATGAGCACACGTTACGATTATAAGGAAATTGAAAAGAAATGGCGTAAAATCTGGGAGAAGAATCCGGTTAATCCAACAAATACGGACAAGCCTAAATATTATTGTCTTGACATGTTCCCTTATCCTTCCGCCAACGGTCTTCATGTTGGGCATTGGAGAGGGTATGTTTTAAGCGACGTTATAAGCCGCTATAAAATAATGAGGGGATTTGAGATTTTACATCCTATGGGCTGGGACGCTTTTGGTCTTCCCGCTGAGAATTTCGCCATTAAAACAGGAACTCACCCATCAGTGGCGACAAAAAACAGTATAGCCAACGTTAAAAGGCAGCTTCACGAGATAAGCGCCGTATACGACTGGGAGAAGGAGATTAATACCACCGACCCTAAGTATTATAAATGGACTCAGTGGATTTTTATTCAGATGTTTAAAAACGGACTCGCCTATGAGAAGGAGATGCCCCTTAACTGGTGCGACAGCTGTAAGGCGGTTCTCGCCAACGAGGAGGCCACCAATGGAGTATGCGACCGCTGCGGGTCCACCGTTACGAAGAAAAATCTAAGGCAATGGATGCTTAAAATAACAAAATACGCCGAGCGTCTTTTAAACGACCTTCAAAAGCTCGACTGGCCTGAGAAAGTTAAAAAAATGCAGTCGGACTGGATTGGGAAAAGCTACGGCGCCGAGATAGATTTTAAGATAGACGGAAGCGACAAAGAAATAAAAGTATACACGACGCGCCCTGATACTCTTTACGGAGCCACATTTATGGTGCTCGCTCCGGAACATCCTGTAATCAAGGATATTACAACCAAAGAATATAAAGAGGAAATGGACAAGTATATTTTTGACGCCAGTACGAAATCATCTGTTGACCGTATGACGGACAAGGAAAAAACGGGCGTTTTCACGGGCTCTTACGGTGTTAATCCTTTAAATGGGGCGAAAGTTCCCGTTTGGGTTTCAGATTATGTGCTTTCAGACTACGGCACAGGAGCTATTATGTGCGTTCCCGCTCACGACGACAGGGACTTTGAGTTCGCGAAGAAATTCAATCTTCCTATCATTCAGGTTATAAAAAAAGAGGGAGAACCTGAAAAAGAACTTACGGAGGCTTATACGGAAAGCGGAGTTATGATGAACTCAGAGGAATTTAACGGTATGCCGTCAGAAAAGGCGAAAAAAGAAATTCCTGATTTTCTTGAAAAAAAGGGAATCGGCAAGAAAACAGTGAATTATAAACTCAGGGACTGGGTATTTTCCCGTCAGAGATACTGGGGCGAGCCTATTCCCCTTATTCACTGCGAAAAGTGCGGAACCGTTTCTGTACCGGAAAGCGAGCTTCCTGTGGAGCTTCCGAACGTCGAGTCATATCAGCCGACAAGTACGGGAGAATCTCCTCTCTCGGCTATTGACGAATGGGTGAACACAACCTGCCCAAACTGTAAAGGGCCCGCTAAAAGGGAAACGAACACCATGCCTCAGTGGGCGGGGTCATCATGGTATTATCTCCGTTACTGCGACGTTAATAACGACAAAGAACTTGCCGGAAGCGAAGCTCTTAAAAAATGGCTTCCAGTTGATATGTATGTCGGCGGTATAGAACACGCCGTTTTACATCTTCTTTACGCCAGATTTTACACAAAATTCCTTTTTGACATTGGAGTTGTTGATTTTGACGAGCCTTTTTTACGTCTTTTTAACCAGGGAATGATTAACAAAGACGGCGCTAAAATGAGCAAGTCTAAAGGAAACGTCGTTTCTCCCGACGAGCTTGTGGAAAAATACGGCTGTGACTCATTAAGGATGTACGAGCTTTTCGTGGGGCCGCCGGAAGTGGACTCAGAATGGGACGACAGCGGTATTGACGGTGTTTACAGATATTTAAATAAGGCTTGGAAATTTATTGACGAGTATAAAGATAAAATTATTCCTCCTACCAAAGAGCTTGAACAGCTTCGGCATAAAATGATATATGAGATTACAAACAGACTTGAGGCGCTTACTCTTAATACTGTTGTAAGCGGGTTTATGGAATTTACTAACAAAATTTCCGCCAAAGCGAAAGAACTCGGCGGAGCGGACAAAGAGACACTTGAGACAATAGTCACTCTTTTAGCGCCGTTTACGCCTCATATAGCGGAGGAAATGTGGGAGGTTCTAGGAAACGGCGAAAGCGTGTTTAAGCGGGAGTGGCCCGAATATGATGAGGAAAAGCTAAAAGAGGACACTGTGGAGATAGCTGTCCAGATAAATGGAAAGTTTAGGGAAAGCGTTTCCATCTCAGCGGACGAGACGAAAGAAAACGCTCTAAGAATCGCTAAAGAAAAACTTGGGGCAAAGCTTGACGGGCTTAATATTGTTAAGGAGATTTACGTTCCTGGCAGAATAGTAAATATAGTGGCGAAATAATATAAAGACGGAACAAGGGGGTTTAAACAGACGGCGAATATCGCCGTCTGTTATTTACGCGTACAACGTCAATCGTTTAAACCCTCGTTTTTTTGGTTTTCCTCCGTGACTGAAATTTCAAATTGACTGATTAGTTTCTTATAACAATTTTGGCACAAATCAAAAGAATGTTTTTTGGTGTCCATATCGGAAAAATAACCCCATTCTTTGATTGCATGGAAGTAGTCGCAAAAGGTGTCGTTATTAACTTTCTCGATTTTTTGACCGCACATATTGCAAAATACGTCAATTATTTTTTTTTCAGACACGAAAACATCTTTATAGATTTTCATATTACCAACCCTGCCTATGCTTTTGTTTTGAGAATATCTCATACCAGTCTCAGTTTAAACGGTGAAATTATGTCAAATTATTTTTAACAGGCTAAAGCTGAAAGCCTTAAACGGCGAAAGGAAGCCGCGTACCAATCAACTTTATAAAAGGCCTTGAGGTTTCACCTTAAACTCCGCTTTTTTCATGAGAGAAAAAAGCGAAGAACTTTTATGGAAAACTGCGTATTTCAGAATGATGTTAAAATTTTACAGCAAAAACAATAGTTTTCGCTTATAAAAATTTTTGGTTAAGTCTTTTTATAAGCGCTGTATATTATTAATATTTGACAGATTAACCGTTTTATTTTTATTTGAGATTAGTATTAAGGAAACGCGGATTAATCAAGGGAAACGTGGAGCGACTTGATGAAAATCACTTTTTAACCGACGGAGCAAGTCATAGACACATTAAATAAATGAGTTTACTTTTATATTCAGAGAGAGCGGGAGCGCGCGCTGGATATAAAGGCGTTGTAAAACGCTGTAGGTTATTAATATTTTATGAGATAAAAACACCAATAGTCTTTGACCGCTTTAAAACCGTTGTTTCTCCAAAATTAAAGATTATTTTTCAAAAAATAAGCGTTTCTCCTATATTTATTATACAACAGAGAATAAAATATGTACATAGGTAAAATAATGATATATATAAACGTCGGCCCAATGCGTCTATTTTGAGTCAGGTTATACCGACGATATTTTATATCCGAAAGGACTTGAGAAAATGAACCGAAAATATATTCTTGACGTACATTGTCACACCGTTTCAAGCGGGCACGCCTACAGCAGTGTGACGGAATGCGCCAAAGCAGCCTCTGAAAAAGGCTTAGAGCTTATAGCAATAACAGACCACGCCCCTAAAATGCCAGGAAGCTGTTCTTATCTCCATTTTTTAAATTTAAACGTGATTCCCAAAACTCTTTATGGTGTTGAGATTTTAAAAGGCGCTGAGCTTAATATTTTAAATAAAGACGGCAAAGTTGATTTGTCTGAGAAAATATTAAGAAAGCTTGACGTGGTGATAGCCAGTTTGCACATACCTTGTATTAAGCCTATGTCTTTTGAGGAAAATACGGAATGTATTATAAATGTAATGAGAAACCCGTATATAAAAATAATCGGTCATCCAGGAGACCCTCGCTATCCTTTTGATATAGAAAAAGTTGTTTCGGCCGCCAGAGAGACAAAAACCGTGTTAGAGCTTAACAACACGTCGCTGTCTCCTGAAAACGGGCGTTATGACGGCCCGGATACTATTTTAAAAATTATTGAGGAATGTAAAAAGCGCGGGGTGTTTGTCATTTTTGGAAGCGACGCTCATTTCCATACCAATATCGGCAATTTTAAAGAAGTGGAAAAACTTACGGAGAGAATGAATTTTCCCGAGGAGCTTATTTTAAATAACTCTGTTGATAAATTTAAAAAGGTTTTAGGGTGTATTTAAATAGCTTTTATATATATAAATTTGTCATAGAAGATAGGGGAAAATTTCTTGTCAATCAGCGTTATTTATAGTGATTCTACGAATTTTTAACCCTGAACAATAAAAGAATTATTTAATATATTAGGTTTATTGTATTTCTCTTTTTAATTCTTTTATTGTTTCTCTATAGGTTTTAAACAAGACTGTTTTTATCTCCCTTACTATCGCTCAATTTTGAGATGATTAACTATATAAGGAAACGGATATTTTATAACATTTGACAGTTTTAATTTTTTATGCTATAATTATTTTTGTGTAAGTGTAAGTATTTACTGTAGAGACCGAGAATACAGTATACAAAACCGAGTAGACGGTTTTTACATATGTATTTTTATTATTTACGGTTAAAGTTTTACAGAGGGAAAATACAGACGGTATTTAACTTATTTATTATTTAGAATGGGGGCTTAATAAAATGAAAAAATTATTTTCAGCTTTGCTTGCCGGAGTTATGCTGGCGGTTAGTTCAGTCGGGGTATATGCCGCCGACGACACTACGATAGAAATTAGAACGGCGAAATATGACGCGGCTACCGAAAAGGTGAGTGTTACCGGAGTAATAGGTAACTCCGCGGCTTCTCAGAGTCTTACGGTTATGTCAACCGGTGTTAAGAACGAGGGGTTTGATATGGATGCGATAGTTTATATCGATCAAAGAGACAATTTTACTGTGGGAGCTGATGGAAGTTTCTCTTTAGACTTTTATCTCTCAGACAGCGCCGTTAAAGGAAACAATTATTTTGTACGCATTGGAGGAACGGGAATCGCCTCTCCAGAACATATGGCGTTTTTATTTTCAGATTCCGCGCCGGTTGATATACTTTACGGTGACGTAAACAACGACGGTGTGAGGGATGTAAATGACGCTGTTATGATGCTTAATTATGTACTTGACCCAACGTCAGCGAACATTACCGACGATGGATTTAAAAACGCTCAGATTAATAAAGAACCTAAAAAACCGAATGAGTTTACAGCGGCTGACGCTTCTATGATTCTTAGAAAAGTATTGGACGCGAATTATAATTTCCCCGCTGAGCGAAAGTAATAATATAGTCAAGAGTTTCTGAAAAAGGCGTACGGTCATATTTTTATGGCGGATACGCCTTTTATATATGCGTAGGTTTTGATAAGAAGATTTTTAATATCGGAAGTGTTAAAATGGATTATAACTATTATATGAGAAAAGCTTTTGAGCAGGCGAAACTTGCCTATGACAAGGATGAAGTGCCCATTGGCTGTGTTATAGCGTATAACGGCAAAATAATAGGAAAAGGATATAACAAACGAAACGGGAAGAAAAACCCATTGTTTCACGCTGAGATTGAGGCCATAAACGAGGCTTGTGAAGTGATAAACGACTGGCGTCTTGAGGAATGTGTACTTTTTGTGACTGTGGAGCCATGTCCTATGTGCGCCGGGGCTATAGTTCAAGCGAGGATAAATGAGGTTGTTTTCGGAACGAGAAACAAAAAGGCCGGCTGCGGGGGGTCTGTATTAAACATATTGGACTGTGATGGATTAAACCACAGAGTTAAAATAACAGAGGGAGTTATGAAAGAGGAATGCGGGGAATTGATGAGTGATTTTTTTAGAAAAATGAGGGAAACTGATAAAATTTAACAGACTATGAATTTTAGTGTTACGTATATAGTATATGAGATGTTTTTATATTACGGCGATTAGCGGGATTTTATCCTATATTAAGCGGGAACTACACTTAATACAAAGGCGGAGTTATACGCCGCGGGGGTATGAGTATTTTTGAGAGACAAAAATATCAATAAGCTTCTTTCGAAACTACGTTATTATGGCAATTTCATAAAAAGAAAAAATATTTTTTTTCAGATACAACCTAATCTTAAAAAAATTGACGTAAGGTTTTGAAAGAAGTCTGATAGTTTTTGACTTATATCAGGTTTATTATAGGAAATACCATACAATTCAAAAATAAAAATAATTTTTGAAAATAATTGAGCGTAAGTGTTGAATTTTTCGCGGAAAAATCAACTTGAAGCGTTATTAATTTTAAAAAATTATTTTTATTACTTTATTATGCGGTGTTTCCTATAGTTTGATTGTTAATTTTTTAGTGTTTCGCTGTAGTATTAGTTATTTTTAAAGAAGGAGGAATTTTTTTGGAGCGAGAACAAGATAAACAACAAAATAAAATGGGTGTGCTGCCTATAAACAAGCTTTTGCTGTCGATGGCCCTTCCTATGATGGCGTCAATGCTTGTACAGGCGTTATATAATATTGTGGACAGTATATTTGTTTCTAAAATAAGTGAAGACGCTCTCTCGGCGGTGTCTCTCGCTTTTCCCGTTCAAACCTTTATGATTGCCATAGGTTCGGGAACGGGCGTCGGTATAAACGCTTATTTATCGAGAAGTCTTGGCGAGAACAACCGAAGAAACGTGAACAGAGCCGCTACAAACGGTATTATGCTTGTTTTTATAAGCGCTCTTATTTTTATTATTTTCGGATTGTTTTTTGTAAGAATGTTTTTTGATGGACAGTCCGCCGATAATCCGGAAATAATCGAATACGGGGTTTCATATTTAAGCATATGTTCTGTATTATCTTTCGCTCTTTTCGGGCAGATGACTTTTGAGAGGCTTCTCCAGTCTACGGGAAAAACTTTCTACGCAATGATAACCCAGGGAACGGGGGCTATTATAAATTTAATTTTAGACCCTATACTTATTTTCGGTTTATACGGATTTCCTGAAATGGGAGTAGCGGGCGCCGCTCTTGCAACGGTAGCGGGGCAGATTATAGCCATGGGGCTCGCTATATATTTTAATTTAAAGAAAAACAAAGAAATAAATTTCAGTTTTAAACGGTTTCGCCCTCATTTAAAAACGATAAAAACTATTTATTCTGTAGGTGTTCCATCTATACTTATGATGTCAATAGGCTCTATAATGACTTTTGGGATAAATCAAATTCTTATAAGTTTCTCATCAACGGCTGTAGCTGTTTTCGGGGTTTATTTTAAAATTCAAAGTTTTGTGTTTATGCCCGTTTTTGGTTTAAACAACGGTATGATTCCCATAGTCGCCTATAATTACGGAGCTCTTAACAAAGAGCGGATTTTAAAAACGATACGGCTCGCCGTGATTTACGCCGTATCAATAATGGTTGTTGGTTTCATAGTGTTTCAAACATGTACGGAATGGCTTTTACAGCTTTTTGACGCCTCGGATGAAATGCTTCAGATAGGCGTGCCAGCACTTAGAACAATAAGTATGAGTTTTATTCCCGCCGGATTTTGTATAATTATTATATCAGTTTTCCAGTCTTTCGGCAGGGGGGTTATAAGTCTTATTATTTCAGTGATAAGGCAGCTTGTTATTCTTCTTCCTACGGCTTTTTTACTTTCTTTCCTATGCGAGGGGAACTATGTGGCGCCTATATGGTTCGCCTTTCCCATAGCCGAGGTGTCAGCTGTTGTTTTGAGCGTTTTATTCTTTATAAAGATTCATAAAACTGTTATTAAACCTTTAGGAAAGACTGAGAACGCGGTTTAACCAACTGAGAAAGTCACTGACTGGCTTGTCGGCTTATCTAAAGATAGTGTGCTGAATAAATCTAACAATATAGGAATATGTTTTGAAGAACAAGATTTTGACGGTTTCTTAGACAAACTGAGAAGTTACCCCAATATTGAGTATTTAGGAGATGTGATTGAGGGAGGTGGTATAATCAAATTTACCGTATAAAAGTTATTTGAGAGGTAGTTTACATGATTGAAAAAAATATTCATAATATATTTTTAAAATATCCCGAAGTTATTTATGGATTTACAAATATTGCGTATAGTGAATATGTAAGTACATATAAATCTGCCTTAGTCTTTGCGGTACCTTATGGGGAACAGCTTACAATCGAAACATATTCTGAAGAAAAGTTTGAAAAGGGTATTCAAGATGCAAAAAAAGTATCGGAAAAAATTTTAACACAACTGCAAAAAATGCTTGATGAATATAACGTAAAATATTATATTCCGCCCGTAGCACAAAATAACGAGGTGTATTTGACAGCCCCTTTTTCTTTCAAGTTTGCGGCAGTAAATGCTGGATTAGGTTGGATTGGAAAAAACGATGTTGTTATTACAAAACAATATGGGCCAAGAGTAAGATTATCTGTAATTTTAATAAATAAGATATTTGTTTATGGTAACAAAATATTAAAGAGTAATTGTCCTGAAAATTGCAAAAAATGTGTTGATGTTTGTCCTCATAAAGCGTTACATAATGTACAATGGAATATCAACTCATTAAGAAGTGATATAATAGATTATAGGTTATGTAACGAAAAAAGAAGTATATATCTTAAAACACACGGAAGAAAAAATGCTTGCGGTCTTTGTATGGTTGCTTGCCCGTTTGGAACATAATAGCAAGCCCCCATTTGTAAAAAAGATAGGATCATGTGACAATTTACAGTAATAAACAAATT
>CAJTVH010000081.1 GCA_910579745.1 uncultured Clostridia bacterium
GGGTAGCGCTTTCGGTTATGTAAAAGAAACAGTTGGTGAGGTTGTTTTTACGACGGGTATGACAGGCTATCAGGAAACTTTAACAGACCCGTCTTTCGCGGGTCAGATTGTTACTATGACATATCCTCTTATCGGTAATTATGGTATTAATCTTGAGGATATGGAAAGCAGAAAACCTTTTCTTAAAGGATTTGTTGTTCGTGAAAAGTGCGATATGCCGAATAATTGGCGCTGTGAAATGGAGCTTGACGGCTTTTTAAAGCAGTATAAGATTATGGGGATTGAGGGAATAGACACAAGAGCCCTTACAAGGGTTTTAAGAGATAATGGTACTATGCTTGGTATTATTACAACAAGAGTTGACGACCTTACCGCAAGTCAAATCAAACAGAAATTTGATACTTATACAAATAAAGACGCCGTTAAGGAAGTTACGCCGGAAGAAAAATTTGTTATGAGCGGAAAAGGTACACATTTAGCTGTTTTAGACTGCGGTATAAAAAAAGGTATTCTCAGGGATTTGAATAAAAGAGGCTGTAAGCTTACTGTTTTTCCTGCTTTCTCCACAGTGGATGAGATTTTAGAATGTAATCCCGACGCTGTTTTTTTGGGAAACGGTCCGGGAAATCCAAAAGATATTCCCTCAGTTGTTGAGACAGTTAAAACTATTATTGAAAAAAATATTCCTGTTCTTGGGATTTGTCTTGGTCATCAAATTATTTCTCTCGCTTTAGGATGTAACACAACTCGTCTTAAATTTGGTCATCACGGCGGCAATCATCCTGTTAAAGACCTTAAAACAGGCAGAGTTTATATTACTTCTCAAAATCATGAGTTTGTTGTTAATGAGCTTGGCGATGGTGTTGAGGCTACATTTGTTAATGTCAACGACGGAAGTATTGAGGGAGTTAAACATAAAACCAAACCTGTTTACAGCATTCAGTTTCATCCTGAAGCCACCCCAGGACCTTTGGACACGCAATTTTTATTTGACAGGTTTTTGAAAATGATTGAGGAGGGTAAATAATTATGCCTAAGGATAATTCTATTAAAAAAGTTCTTGTTATAGGTTCGGGTCCTATTGTTATAGGACAAGCTGCGGAATTTGATTATTCAGGTACGCAAGCCTGTCAATCCATTAAGGAAGAGGGGGTTGAGGTTGTTCTTATTAACAGTAATCCTGCTACAATTATGACAGATATTGGAATGGCTCATTATACTTATATTGAACCTTTGACTATAGATTTTATTGAAAAAGTTATTGAGAAAGAAAGACCTGACAGTATTATCGCTGGCATGGGAGGACAAACAGGGCTTAATCTATCCTGCGAGCTTTATGACAAAGGTATTCTTGATAAATACCATGTCCGAGTTATCGGGACTTCTATAGAGTCGATTAAAGAGGGAGAAGACCGTGACAGCTTTAAACGCCTGATGGAAAGAACAAACCAGCCTATTGTTGAAAGTGAGATTGTCACTGATGTGGAGGCGGGAGTGGATTTTGCTGACAGCATAGGGTATCCTGTTATAGTAAGACCGGCCTATACTTTAGGCGGAACAGGCGGAGGAATAGCTGAAAATGAGGATCAGCTTCGAGAGATTCTCGCTCAGGGATTGCATTTAAGCCGTGTGGGGCAAGCTCTTATTGAAAAAAGTATTAAGGGCTGGAAAGAAATCGAGTTTGAGGTTATGCGTGACGGAGTTGGAAACTGTATTACTGTTTGTAGTATGGAAAATGTGGACCCTGTCGGTGTTCATACAGGGGATAGTATTGTTGTCGCTCCTGCCCAGACACTTTCTGACAGGGAATATCAAATGCTTAGAAGCGCCGCGATTAATATTATAAATTCTATTGAGATAAAGGGCGGATGTAACGTTCAGTTCGCTCTTGACCCTAATAGCTATAATTACGCTGTTATTGAGATAAATCCACGTGTAAGCCGTTCTTCCGCTCTGGCCTCAAAAGCGACGGGGTATCCAATCGCTAAAGTCGCCTCTAAGATCGCTTTAGGATATTCTCTTGATGAAATTAAAAACGCTGTTACAGGAAAAACGTTCGCTTGTTTTGAGCCTGTTATAGATTATGTTGTACTTAAATTCCCTAGATGGCCGTTTGACAAATTTCATGGCGCTAAAAGAACTCTCGGTACAAAAATGATGGCCACGGGCGAGATTATGGCTATTGGGAACAGTTTCGAGTCCGCTCTTTTAAAAGGTGTGCGTTCTCTTGAGATAGGTCAATACGGACTTGAAAGAAAATTTTCAAAGGAACGAAGTATCGACGAGCTTAAAAAGAGAGTACAAGTTCCAGATGATGAGAGACTTTTTGATTTAGCGGAAATGTTAAGACGCAATTATCGTGTTGAGAAAGTTTGTCAAATTACTGGAATGGATCCTTTCTTCATATATAAAATTAAGAAAATTGTCGATATGGAGGAAGAACTTAAAACAATGAAGCTTTCTGATTTTACGGAAGAGAATTTAAGGTTCTTTAAAGAAAAAGGTTTTTCAGATAAAGCTATTTCCAAATTTGTAGGCTGTATTCCTCCCGATATTTATGATTTGAGGAAAAAATTTAATATAATTCCCGTATATAAAATGGTTGATACCTGTGCCGGTGAGTTTGAGGCCGTTACTCCTTATTATTACTCTACATACGACAGAGATGATGAGGCGGTTATTTCCAACAAAAAGAAAGTTATGGTTATCGGTTCAGGTCCTATAAGAATTGGTCAGGGTATTGAGTTTGATTATTGTTCCGTTCATTCTATTATGGCGCTTAGAAGAGCGGGAATAGAAACTATTATTGTAAATAATAATCCTGAAACGGTAAGTACGGATTTTGATACTTCCGATAAACTTTATTTTGAGCCTCTCACGGAAGAAGATGTTCTTAATGTTGTGGAAAGAGAGAAACCTGATGGTGTTATTTTGCAATTCGGCGGACAGACGGCAATTAAGCTAGCTAATTTCTTTGATGAAATGAATATTCCCATTTATGGGACAAAACCTGAGCAAATTGACGCAGCCGAAGACCGAGAGAAATTTGATGAGCTTCTTGAATCTCTTGATATAAAGCGCCCCAAAGGAAAGGGTGTTTGGAGCCTTGAGGAGGGACTTCAAGTAGCGAACGAACTTGGTTTTCCGGTTCTTGTTCGTCCTTCTTATGTTCTTGGCGGACAAGGTATGGAAATCACTCATGATGAGAAAGAGCTCACGTTATATCTCGCTGACGCTTTTGCTAAAGACTCAAAAAATCCCGTTCTTATAGACAGATATTTAAGCGGACGTGAGATTGAGGTTGACGCTATTTGTGACGGAACAGACGTATTTATTCCCGGCATTATGGAGCATCTTGAAAGAGCGGGAGTTCACTCAGGCGACAGCATCTCAATTTATCCTCCTCAGAATATTTCAGAGGATATGAAGAATCAAATTATGGATGTCACAAAAAAAATCGCTGTCGCTCTTAAAGTTATCGGTATGATTAATATTCAGTTTATTGAGTTTAAAGGAGAGCTTAACATTATAGAGGTTAATCCACGTTCCTCAAGAACGGTTCCTTATATAAGCAAAGTTACGGGAATACAAGTTATTGACCTCGCTACTAAAGTTATGCTTGGTAAAAAACTTTCCGATATGGGATACGGAACAGGGATAGGCAAGGACTCTAATGTTATTGCTGTTAAGGTTCCTGTGTTTTCGACAGAGAAACTTCCTCAAGTTGAGGTAAGTCTCGGACCGGAGATGCGTTCTACCGGAGAGGTTTTAGGGCTTGGCTATACTTTGGAAAAAGCTCTCTATAAAGGTTTTAAGGCCGCTGGTATGACTATTCCGAAGGCGGGCAGTACTATTATCGCTACTATAAGAAAAAAAGACCAGCAAACTTTTGTGGATATAGCGAAAAGATTTGAGAGGCTTGGATGTAAGTTTATCGCTACTACAGGCACTGCCGCTGTCCTTGAAGAAAACGGTCTTAAAGTCCAAACTGTTAAAAAAATAAGCGAGGGTGTTCCAAATATCCTTGATATTATAAGAAGCGGCGTTGTTGATCTTATTATTGATATTCCGAGAAAGAGTAATGATGTGAGGAGCGACGGATTTAAAATCAGGAGAACAGCTGTTGAAAGCTCTGTTACTCTTATTACGGCTCTTGATACTGTCAAAGCTATGGTTGACGTTATGGAGGCTCATATTGATGAGGATGAACTTAAACTTTTTGATATTGGAAAGGATTTAAGATGAAAAAAGTTACAGATGCTGTTATTTTAAAAAACGTTCCTATTGCCGACAATATTTTTGATATGCTTATTAAAGCTCCCGCTGTCGCCGAGTGTGCCTCGGCGGGTCAGTTTATTGAGATTTATCTGGAAAACGGAGTTAATCTTTTACCAAGACCTATAAGCATTTGTGAAATTAACAGAAATACCGGAACACTGCGCCTTGTTTATCAAGTTATTGGAAAAGGCACGGAGATTTTTTCACATAAGAAAAAAGACGATATTTTAAAAATAATGGGTCCGTTGGGTAATGGTTATAATATTAAAGCTGTTAATAAAAGTATTTTTGTGGGCGGGGGAATAGGAGTTCCTCCTTTACTCGAGACTGTTAAAAACGCTAAAGGGGAAAAAGTTATAATTCTCGGATTTAGAAGCGGAACTATTTTAAAAGAGGATTTTGAGAAAACAGGAGCGAAAGTTTTAATTGCCACAGATGACGGCAGTTTTGGATTTAAGGGAAATGTTGTGGAACTTATGAAATATGAGAATATTACAGGCGATGTAATTTATTCCTGCGGTCCGGGGGTTATGCTTAAATCTTTATCTCAATACGCTGAAAGCAAGGGTATTGAGTGTTTTGTCTCTATGGAGGAAAGAATGGCCTGCGGTATCGGGGCCTGCGTCGGCTGCGCTGTTAAAATTAAAGACGGAAATCATTTCACTCACAAGAAAGTATGTAAGGACGGTCCTGTTTTTAACTCAAAGGAGGTATTGTGGAATGATTAACACAAAAGTCAATATAGCGGGAGTTGAGTTAAAAAATCCTGTTATGACTGCCTCAGGTACTTTTGGAAGCGGTCGGGAATATTCTGAGTTTATAGATATTAATAAGCTTGGGGCTGTTGTTGTGAAGGGAGTGGCTGATAAACCCTGGAACGGAAATCCGTCCCCTAGAATAGCTGAGGTTTATGGCGGTATGCTTAACAGCGTTGGACTGCAAAACCCCGGAGTTGACTATTTTATTAAAGAGGATATTCCTTTTTTGAGGCAATTTGACACAAAAATTATTGTAAATATATGCGGACATACTATTGAGGAATATATAAACGTTATCAAGGCTTTAAACGGAAAAGATATTGACATGCTTGAGCTTAATATATCTTGTCCAAACGTCTCAGAGGGAGGCATGGCTTTTGGTACGGATTGTTCTATGGTTGAGAGAGTAGTTTCCGAGGCTAAAAAATATGCTGATAAGCCTTTGATTGTAAAATTAAGCCCTAATGTCACAGATATTACAGCTATCGCTAAAGCGGCTGAAAACGGAGGGGCGGACGCCTTATCTCTTATTAACACTCTTACAGGAATGAAAATTGATATTTATAGGAGAAAACCCGTTCTCGCCAATAAAATAGGGGGCATGAGCGGACCCGCCGTTAAGCCTATAGCTGTCAGAATGGTTTATCAGGTCAGCAAAGCCGTAAAATTGCCTGTTATTGGTATGGGAGGCATTTTAAACGGCGAGGACGCCGTTGAGTTTATTATGGCGGGAGCGACAGCGGTTTCGGTAGGTACAGCTAATTTTATAAATCCTTTCGCTACAGAACAAGTTATTGACGGGCTTGAGGAGTATATGAAAAAATATAATGTTTCGGAAGTTTCTGAGATAAGGGGAATTATTGAGTGACAGCGGGGGAATGACTTCAGACTATGTTTGGTGTATACAATATAAAGAAATAATAGACTTTTTTTTAAATTTTACACTGGTATGGTTATTGTCAGAAAAAAATATTTCATTCAATGCTTCTTAACGATTTCGGTGCTTAAAAATTAAAATGCCTTTCGCTCAAATTATTGAATGAAATATTTTTTTGTTAGATTGATGTAATTTTGTAGTTTCAGAATAAGTATAATGTTATTTTCTGTAAAAAAATATTTGACCGGTAAGTATAATTATGGTATTATAATTATATCCGGTTGATTCACGCTATACAAAAAGCTTTCGGCGGGTAACAGCCGAAAGCTTTTTGTATATAAAGATTCTGAAAAAGATTTCTGGTTTTTTACAGAGTCACGGCGTGTAGGGGCAAAACAAGCGGAAGGATAAAAAAAAGAAAGGGGTTATTTTTATTATGAAAAAATTATTTTGTTTATCCTTATGTATTATTATGTCAATGTTATTGATGAGCAGCGCTTTCGCTGATGATATTTCAGCTGTAAGCGGCACGGCGGCGCTTAACAGCGTTGTAGTGGGAGAGCCTGAAACTGTAAAGACTTTGATTGACGAAGATGTGGAATGTGATATAATTGTATCGGGAAGCGCCGTTAAACTAAGCGACGAGGAATACGAAATATCGGGAGGAAGAGCGTCTCAGCCTGATTTAATGGTAACGGCAATCAATTCTGTCGGTACATATCCTTTTGAGGCGTTAGGCGACGCTAAAATTGAGGTTAAAATCTCGAACAGGGGAACCGCCGCGGCCAATAAGTTTTATTTCGGCATATACGTGGACAATGTCAGCGTCGGCAAGGGATATATCAGTTCTTTGGCGGCGGGTTACGCCTATAGCGCTGAGATAACGCTGAGCAATATAAAGGAGGGAAGCCACGCCATAAAAGTTGACGCCGACGCTGATAACAGCGTAGCCGAAAGCAACGAGGGCGATAATACAATGACAAAAAGCTTTACATGGAAGGGGACGCCTGATTTAGCGGCGGAAATAACGGGAGGTCCCGCCAATAACTCAAATGTTGACGGAGAGTCAAGCTTTCAATTTAAATTTTATGTAAAAAATGTAGGAAACGGCGGGGCGAGCAAGATATCCGTGGCGATAACGGTAGGCGATTCTTATCTTACAACGTCTATAGACTCGACTCTTCCAGCCAAGTCGGAAACATATCTTCCTGTGACAGTAACTTTTTACGGATACGGGAAAAATAATGTTGAGCTTAAAGTAAACAGGGATAAAACTATCGCCGAAAGCAATTATGGCAACAACACAGCGACAAAAACATATAACGTTGTGTACTGCACACATTTTTTAGGACACAATAAATTTTCAGCAGCGGGAGCTAAAAATATTAAGTTTTTTGTGACTGCCTCAGCTAAGGAGTATTTCCCTGATATAGACTATGACCGTTTTTCAGAGTGGAATAATGTCACGAATAATGTTATAATAAAAAGGGTCAACACAGAAAGCGACGCTGATTTTTATGTAGAAGGTGCTAATTTAAGAGATCAATCTACTTTAGGTGTTACAGTGGCAGATAAAAGAACTATACAATTAAATATACAGCAGGGTTCATTGATAGATGAGCCTATTGAATACAAAAACAGAACATATCTTCATGAGATGGGACACGCTCTTGGTTTAGGGCATCCGAGGTCAGAGGAAAGTGAACCGAGCTGCGGATACGCCGCTTTAATGTGTCAGACATGGGATTCAGAACATATCGCTTTTGAGCCGTCATCTCATGACAAGTATAATTTACTGAAACTATATGAGTAATATTTTTAAGAAAGGGTGAAAAGAATGTTAAAAACAAAAATATCAAAAAACGTATGTACCATTATAGCTGCTGTGATAACTATGCTGTTAAGTACCTTAGCGTCTTCTGAAATACTGATTGCAGGAGAAAATCATGAAACAATAGACGGTAAACCTATATTAAGAGGTATTTTTGAATACTCAAAATATCCGTCTAATTTAGAAGAATTAGAGGAGGATTCCGATTTAATTATAAAAGGAATTATTCAGGATGGAAAAGAAAATTTAGAGGTAACAGAAAGTTTTGGTTATACCAAAACTAAAGTATTGATTACTGAAATTCTAAAAGGCGATAAAAATTTATTGAATCAAATAATTGTTTATACCGAACCGTATTATGAGGCAACTATTAATGGCGTTTTGGGTTATGTAATTATTGATAATTATGAACCCGCAATTATAGGCAATGAATATATTTTATTTTTAGATAATGATACAAGTGGAGCAGAGATATATAAGGGAACTTATGCTTTAAAATATTGTGAAACTGGAAAGTATCTTGTAAATGAAAATATAAATAGAGTGCGTACAAGTGTAGACGCTTATGTTGACGGATTAAGTAATGAGGAATTAAATATAGGACCCGAGAAATCCACATTTTACAGGAAGATGTATAAAAGCGTGATAGACAAGTATATTTTGGGAAATGATGTTTCTGACGCTGAAATACAGGAGGAGGAAACCAAATCCAAAGAAATAAGCGGGGAGCCGGAAAATGAAAAGGGAGAAAAAGAAAAGACCGTAAAAACAATAGGCTTTGAGGAATATAAAGCTTTAAATAAAAACGGGAGGATTCTTCTTCCGATAAGGGATATAGCGGATCTTTTGGAGTGCGAACCCGACTGGAACGCCGGCACAAAAACCGCTGTCATAAAAAGAAACGGCGAGATTATAGAATTTACGATAGGGCAGAAATATTTTACTCTGAACGGGACAAAATATAATATTGATACGGAAGCTGAAATTTATGAAAGTAAAACATATATTCCAATCAGGGGTATAAGTGAGGCTTTTGGTATAGAAATTGCTTATAATAATATTGATAAAACGA
>CAJTVH010000082.1 GCA_910579745.1 uncultured Clostridia bacterium
CTCCTTCCGGAAGTGGAAACCTTTCCCCCGCAGACCGACTGCCCTATTAAATTATAACAGTTTTTATTAAGTTGTCAATTATTTCTAAAAAATTATTTCTTTCGTCAAAATCATATTGGTTTAATTTTTATACCGATACAGTAATGATTTTAAGTTTTATCGGTATAAAAAATTAAACTAATTTAGCATATAATTTAGACTATTTTGTTAGAGTCAACAAAATGGTTAATTATGAAATTTTGTTATTTCTTTTTTTGTCTTACGCATTTTTTTGTATTTAACAAAGTTTGTTAAGTTGTCAATTAATTATAAGCAACGATTACATATCAATTTTATCAACACTTATAAGAGGTATAGTTATAGCACCGCCCATTGTTGATTGATATGTATACAAGCCTTTAGATACACCGTATATAGTTATTATATCATCTTCAAGAACTCTTGATGATACTATTGACGGGGAATATCCAACATAGATAACTTTATCATAATCAGAATTTACGGCTATACGCAAAGATGTAAGCGAATCATCTTCCATAACCTGTATTACTTTTCCTTTAAATTTAACCTTTTTTTCCTTATAAGAGTCAGGCGTTCTCGCAAGCTGTTCGAAAGTTATGCCAGTATCATAGCCGATTTTTTCCTGTTTTTCTTTTTCCGCCTTTTCAGCGGCGGCTTTTTTATCAGCCTCAGCTTTTTCGGCAGCCGCTTTTTTCTCAGCCTCAGCCTTTTCGGCGGCTACTCTTTCAGCCTCAGCTTTTTCAGCGTTTGCTTTTTCAGTGGCAATTCTCTGCTGTTCAGTTTTTCTCTCATCTTCTGTCATTTTAAACCATGGAGCCGCCTCATCAACTTTCGCTTGCAGTTCAGCTTTTTCTTTGTTTAACTGTTCAATATTAGTTCTTAAACTTAAAATTTCGTTAGTCAATGAGTTTATTTCATCTTCATTACAGCCAGCTAATAATAGAGTAATTAAACTTAAACTTATAGCAATTTTTCTTTTCATGGCAACTTCTCCTTTTTCTTTTTAATATAGTTTATATAGTGAAATTATACAAGAAATGCCAAAAAGATACAATATATATTTTTTATTTTTTTTACTTTCGCGAGTTCAGCAGCTTGTTCTGTTATTTCTTTTTTGATTTTACGCGTTTTTTGTATTCCGCAAAGCTAATAATTCTTCCTTTTGTTTCTTTTCTAAAAGATTTTCTATTATATTTGATTGATTTAGCAATTCCTCTACAGACATATTTTCATATTCCGGCGTGACAGCTTCCGGTTCCTCCGTGGCTGAAAGTTCCTCATCCGTGTTTTCTGTAGATTGATGACTCGAAAATTCATTAGAAATATTTTCAGATTGGAAAATCTTTTTTAATTTAGAAATTAATTCTCCTCTTGTGTTTTTGTCAAAACTAAAAATCATTTTCACAATTTCAATTTCCAATTTTGTTGCTTCTTGTTTCTTTAAAAATTCATTAAGGTCAAAAAGATTTTCTTGTTTAAACATTTCACCGTTACCGGTGCGCAGCCATTCCTCATTGACGTTGAATTCACGGCAAATAGAAATAAAAACTTGCTGTGTAATATTCCTTTCTCCTTTTTCATATCTGCTTATTGCTACATCAGTAAGTCCTATTTTTTTTCCAAATTCAGATTGAGTTAAACGTAGATGTTTTTTTCTTAATTCTTTTAGTCTATTTTTCATTTAATTACACCTCCTAAAATAACTATAATAAAAAAAATTACCATTGTCAATATTTTTTCAAAAAAACACTTGACAAACCTACCAAAGGTTGATATAATATAACCATAGTCAAGAAAGAAAGGAGATGAACAAATGGAAGAAAAAATAAAAAAGCTTGTCAAGTTGGTAGCACAACTCAACAAGCTGGGGCTAAAAGTTCTTGAATTACTCGGAACAATAACATTAATAGCCCTTTCGATTAAATCATTGATTGAAATGTTTTAATCGGCGGTGACCAAACCGAGGGGAAACCCTCGGAGAGGTTTAACCGCTTAATATAGATATATCATAATGAATGGGGGTTGTCAAGTGTTTAAAACAATTTTAAGGTTTTCGATTGAGTTTATTAAATTGTTGTTTATTTTAGCGGTTATTATCTTTGGGCTAATAGGGCTTACTAACTATTTAGGATTTTAAAAAATAGGTAATGAGCAGGAAAAAGCGAAAGCACAAAAAAAGAGCTTGTAAAGACATAGTAAATAACTACTACATAATTACAAACTCTAAGGCTGATGATAAGGTAACGATTTCCCAAAAGATAACCCTTATATCAGCAACAATAACCCTAATCATTGCTATAATAAATTTTATCACAAAGATAATAGGGTAAAGGCGAGGGGCTTTAAGCCCCAAACCCTATAAAAAGTATATCGTTTTTCCTGCTCATTGTCAAGGGCGTATGAGTTTTAGAGATATTATTGATATTATCGGAGATGTGGCTCTTATAGTGTTGTGTATATCAATACTTTGGGATTTAAAAAACAGGAGGTGATTTTTATGAGTACTATATTGATTAACCGTGAGGAAATGGAACAGGGACAAGACATAACGGAGTTTTTGAAAACGCTTTCGCCGCAAATGCAGGAAAGAATTAAAACTATTGTATGGTGGGAAAGTATGAAGCCGAAAGAACAGGGCGAAGCAAAAACGGCGGTGTAAAAATATTATATTGTTATGAATTATGTATAAAAAATAACTTTTTATTTATACAATTCGACAAAATACATCATAAAACGCAAATTATACTTGCAATATATCGAAAGATGTATCGCTAAAGCGATACATCTGAAAGATGTAGTATATTGTAACTGTGGTTAGAGAATAATTTGACTGGATAAAAAAGAGGATTATAGAAGAAAGAAGAAAATAAAAAGTGATTTATGTTATTGCTTATGTGAATTAGGGTTGTCGGTTCTGCCAAGGAGGTAGTCTACGGAGCAGTCGAGATAGTCGGCGATTTTAGTGAGAGTTTCTCCATTAGGAACTCCTCCATTTTTCCATTTTGTGATGACACCAGATGAGATTCCTAAGTTTTTCCCTAAAGGATTTGGTTTTATACCAGATTTTTCACATAATTTGTAAAAGCGTTCCCAAAACATATTATACACCTCCAGAGTATACAAATATCACAATAAAGAAATAAAAATTTGTGCACATTGCCAAATCTCATTAAAATGAGAAAAAGGTATTTACAATCTCACTAAAATGAGATACAATATAACTATAGTTAAGGTTACACCTTGATTATACACTAAAAACAAGGAGGTCACAACAATGAAAAGAAAAAGGCGCAATAAAAAAAATGAGAGTAAGAACGCAACTCTTACCCTCATCACCACAATAATTAACCTTATCATTGCTATAGTAATTCTGATAAAAGAATTACTAAACTGATAAGAAAGGGGAGGGAAACCTCCCCGCACTCTAAATTTTAAAACTTATTCTTTTCATTGTCAATATATAAATAAAGTAAAATTTAAAGGAGGGCGTAAAAATGCTTACAATTATTTTAGCTTCAATACAAATTATTCTTAATCTTTTGATAATAATTTTAATATTAAAGGGGTGGAGAAAATGAGTATAGGGGAAAACATTAAACGTTTGAGAAAAGAGAAGAATATTTCTCAAATTGTTTTAGCGGAAAAGGTCGGGATAAGTCAGCCGATGCTTGCCCAGATTGAAAGAGGAACGAAAACGGTTACTTTACCTATTGGAAAACTAATAGCGGAGGTTTTCGGGTGCAGTGTTGACGATTTAGTTAATGACGATAAAAGAGTTTTAAACGATGGGAAAGCTTAAAGACGAAAGAGGTAAAAACGGCGGTGCAAAGTGGTAAGGGAATGGAAAGAGTGAAAACAAGTTCCGATGAGAGAAAAGAATTTATAAAGCTTCTGAAAAGCCTAAATGAGAAAGAACAAATAGGGCTGAATTTAATGATAGAAGGATTGATGTTATTAGCGAAAAAACAAAAAAAGCGGTATTAAAACCGCTAATCATTGTTTGACTCTTCCATTACCTCTTTGACGGACTTATGAAGAAACCCCATCATATCAGTTCTCATATTCTTTGGCAAAGCAAGATAATTGTCAAGTATCTTCTTTTCAAGAGCCGACATATTGAATTGAACTGATAAGTCGTTGAGAGGTTCTGGTTCTCCGGTTTCACGTCCAAGTAGGTAGTCGGTGGTGACGTGGTAGAAGTCGGCGAGTTTAAACAAAGCTTCGCTACTGATTTCTCTTTGTCCATATTCATAGTTTTGGTAAGTGCGTACAGCAATACCGATGCCGTCAGCAACTGCTTGTATTGTATAATTATGGTTTTTTCTAAGTGTTTTAAGTTTTTCTGATATATCAAGCATTATATATCACCTCCATATTTATATTAGCACAAATGGGTGTGAAAGTCAATGTGAAGAGTGTAAATGTCACTAATTTGTGCATAATTAACAGTTTATAGATTAAATTTTGTGCAAAAATGAGTGTATAAATACTTGACAATATGCAAAAATGGGTATATAATTAATATATAAGATGAACAAATGAGTGAACATCTTAAATACGGTGGCAAGTACCAGAAAGGAGAATAAAATGGACGAAATGACGGATTTACAATTTAAAACACTGATTAACGCAATCATTCAAATCATAAAAGACAATGATAGCAAGGAAGAAATGATTAAAAAAATAGAAGCCCTAGTTAATAAAAACTAAGACTTCCGACAGATTTATAATCAAAAGCGAACGGTGACTTGCCCACCGTTTGCGATTGATAAAAATATTATAGCACTTAACAGACAAAAAGGCAAGAAAAATTTTAAAATGGAGGTGTGGAATATGGATGAAAAAGAAGCAGACGAAAAAGAACTTTGCGAATTTATAGAACTTTTACGAAAATTCGATTTAATTCAACAAACAGGAATCCGTTTAACTGCGGAAGGGCTAAAATTAATATGCGCAAGAGGTAAGAAAAGATAGTAAAGTAATTATTTATCATCAAGAGTAGTATCCTCTTTAGATTCACTTTCTACAGCTTTTACCATACTTTTGATATATTTATTTAGTTCTTTGCGTACGTTAGGTGGTAGTGTACTATAAGTTTTTAATATATCTTTTTCAAGTTCAGTGAGATTATATTGAGCAGAAAGAATATTAAATACATCATTTTCAGATGTTTCTTTGCCAAGTAAATAATCAATAGTTACATTATAATAATCAGATATTCTGTTAAGAACATCTAATGATGGAGTTACACTATTTTTTTCTCTTTCATATTTTTGATAAGAACTTAAACTAACATTTAAAATTTTAGCCAATTCATTTTGACTTAGCTTTTTATTGGTTCTTAGTTGTTTGAGTTTTTCGTTAATTTTCATATTATCACCTCTCAAATACATAATGGCATAATTATTGCTATATGTCAATGAGAAAAACTTAAAATAATAATATATTTAGCAATATTGTTGCAATATGCACAAATATTAATAGCAAATTTTATGCAATATTTTAGCGTTTACATTGCTAATGATTGTTGACAATAAGCAATTATATTGCTACAATATGATTACAGAAACGAACAAAAGCGTTTTTGAATAAGACGGCAAGTGTCAGAAAGGAGAACATTATGGAAAATATGAGTACATTTGAACTTGAAACCTTTTTAAAAATGGTACTTGAAATCCTTAACGGATGTAAAGACATTGAAGAAGCAAGAGAAAAAATAAAAGCCCTGCTCGAAAGATGAGCAGGACTGAAAAGGAAATCAAAAGCAGACGGTGACTTGCCCACCGTTTGCGATTGATATAAATATTATAGCACGTTACTAATAAAAAGGCAAGAAAAATTTAAAAAGTGAGTCAGGGACAATGGGAACAAAAGAAAAAATTGAACTTTTAGAAGAACTTCATAAATTGCCGGAGAAAAAACAATGGGAAATTTATTTTATGATTAAAGGGGCGGCTTTGGTGGCTGAAAATAGTAATTATGTTACGGCGGTGTGAGGGGGAGGAGATAAAATTGTTTAGGAAAGTGGTTAGAAAAGAAAGTTTTGAAGCACAGAAAGCAAGGATAAAACGAGAAGCGGAAGAATTGAGAAAACGCTTAGGTATCACTGTTAAGGTATATAGAAAAGTTCGCGGTGAATACAAAACGGTTAATAGAGAGAAATCAAAAAAACCTATTTACTCATTTACAGTAAATAGGCGTAAATTTAAGCAAAGAAATGAATTGTAATCTCTTTTGATGTATCATCAAAAACGATTTTATCTACAATAGCCGGAATACATTTTAAGAAAAAATTATCGTCAGTTTCCAGTTTATCAATAATTTCTTTGGGAGCTTGAAGTTCATATAATTTTTCTATTATGATTGGCTTGACCTCAAGAACTTTATCCCAATAAGCGTAAATACCATTTCCGACAAGATAGTCAAGGGGGACGTTGAAATATTTAGCTAAAGAAATAAGAATATCATAAGTAGGTTTGCGAGTGCCGAGTTCATAATTTTGGATACCTCTCTCGCTGGTTCCTATATTTTCCCCAAGTTGTTTTTGCGTGAGATTTTTTGATTTTCTAAGTTTTTTTAAGCGCTCACTAAAATCAGGCATATTAATTCCTCCAAAAAAATATTTAAAAAGTATTGACACAAATAAATGTGTGTGCTATTATTACCACATAACACACACAAATGAGTGTGTTAAATAAGAGGTGATAGATGATAATGAAAGCAAATAAGTTAAAAAAATTTCGAAAGGAAATAGGTTTAACACAAGCACAAGTTGCAAAAAAAGCCAAAATTTCAACAAGAGGCTATCAGAATTACGAAACAGGTGAGCGTGTACCAAACGCTTATACCGCCCAACTGATAGCCCAAGCGTTACAAACAAAAGTAGAGAAACTGTTTCCCCTCTCACAAAGAAGCAGTTCCGACACTAACCTAAGTAAAGAGTAACACAAAAGAGTAAATTAGGCAAGAAAAATAAAAAATTTTAAATATATTCATAAGTTAATATGTTATAGGACAATTTGTAAAAAACATAAATATTACGGAGGTGATAAAAATGGTTAGCAGAGAGGAATTTAAAATAAGGGCTAAAGCGGTACGTGAAAAAGCAGACGAAGTAAAAAAACGTCTTGGAATTACTGTAAAAGTGTACATAATGGATTGGGAAGAAAAACTTAAAGGAAATGACGTAAGCTATCCTATTGAAAAAGTTCCTCCTGAAGAACTTGAAAAAAGGATTTTTAAAATACATACAATGGCTATGGAAGATTATGCCGCAAGTATCGGAGCAACTCTTGAAATTAAATATTATGATGATAAGGCTGCCCAATAAGGGCATTACAAAAGGACAAGCTGTTTAAGGAATACAATTATTATAAGGGACTTGCTGAGATGGTCTCAAAACTGATTAAGGGGTATAATGCTTTTAATTATTAAAGAGTGTGACAAAGAGAAAGTAACAGCGGTGTAAGTGCGAAACGGTGAGGGGGTGAGGGAATGGAAAGAGAGCAAAAAAATTCGCCTGCCCGCTGAGTTGAAATAGAGATTGCGGAGAAAATCAAATAAAAAACTAAGAATTGGAGGAATAAGGGTTTGAAAAGGTTGGCACGTAGGAAACGGAATCAAAGTCAACGTATTGGCTATTATATAACAACATATTTACAAAATAATAAAATAGAAGTTATGCCTACAAGAGGGAAAAGTTTAGTATTCTATGGAAAAGAAAATGTAGAATTTTTTATAAAAAATCTTGAGACTCATATCCGTAAGAATATTCTTTGATTGTTGCGTTTTTGGGGATGCTTTTTAGTTTTTTGTGGCGTAAATATTTCTTTAACTCAAAAATTATTTCATTTTGTGTTAATTTTCTATGGGCATAAACTATAAAAGTGAAGTTATTTTCTTTATAGCTTAAAGTATTTTTTATTGTTGGTTTTAGAATATCAAATATTATAAATTCTCCTCGCTTATTTATTGATTTCTGGGTTGTCGGTTCTGCCGACAAGGTAGTCAAGGGAGACGTTGAAGTAAAACGCAAGTGAAATAAAAAAGTTTTTAAAAGAGGTTAAAATGAGGTGAGTAAATGGCGAGACCGCAGAGAGAGGGCTTGTTATACTTTCCTTTTGACGTTGAATTTTTTTCGGATAAGAAAATAAAAATTCTGAGAGCGAGATATGGGGTGAAAGGAGTTTCACTGTACATATATTTGCTTTGTGAGGTATATAAAAACGGGTATTATGTAAAGCTTGATGATGATTACGAGTATTTAATCTCAGGAGAGTTAAACATGAGCGCGGAGGAAATAAAGCAGGTAATGAGATTCTTATTGGAACGGTCACTGTTTGATTATAAACTTTTTCAGTCGGACAATGTCATTACCTCCCTCGGAATACAGAGGAGATTTCAGGAAGCTGTAAAAAGCTCAGCGAAGAGAAGTCCCCGAATTATAGATAAATTTTGGCTTCTTTCAGAAGAGGAGACCCAAAGTTTTATTAAAGTTACCCATTTTCAGAATTATGCTTTACATAACCCCGATTATGTAAAACAAAACGGCGGTAAATCCGAGAATAACGACACAAAAGAAAAGAAAGTAAAAGAAATAAAAGAAAAAGAAATAAAAGATTTAAAAAACAATAATAGCTCGGAGCTTTTAAAAGCTCCCGAGCCGGAGGAGAAAGCGGTTATTGAGCTGACACTTAATGACAAAAGCCAATATCCGGTATACAAGGCGGATATTGACAGGTGGGGAGAGTTATATCCGGCCGTTGA
>CAJTVH010000083.1 GCA_910579745.1 uncultured Clostridia bacterium
AAGGTGTTACTATCCATTTTGCCATATCTTCAGGATTATTAACATCTTTTATTAAATAGCTTTTGTATCTTTCAAAAGCGTCATTCCATTTTGCCCGTTCATAAATAACATTAAATCTTACCTTTTCTTTATTTTTGGAATATATTAAAATAAATTCCTTTAACTTTGGCGGTTTTTTTTCAATATGACTCATTTTAACACCACTTAAATGTGACATCTTAACACATATTGATGTAATAAAATTTATTCTTCCAAAAATCTCATCACACAATATTTTTAAATAAGCCATTTCCTCATCATCAATTTGTATAAATATACTGCCGTTATCAGCCAATAACCTTTTTAATATCTCAAGCCGTGGTTTCATAAGATTTAACCACGTGCTATGCTCTAAATTATCGTCATAATGCTCAAAAGCACTTCCCGTATTGTACGGAGGGTCTATGTAAATACATTTTATTTTCCCGCTGTACTCTGATTCAAGGCTTTTTAAAGCAAGTAAATTGTCACCGTGTATAAGCATATTATCAGAGCTTTCGCCATAGCTGTATTCTTTATTCTCAACTAAAATTCGTGGTTCGGGATTTATTGTATTTTCATATTTTCCTATCCAGTTTAACTCCAGTTTGTTCATTAAAATATCATTCCTTAAATAATTTTTCTTTACTTATCCCTATAATGTGAACCGCACTGCCATATTTCCAGCTCATTATTTTTAATTTTAAAGACAATGCGGTTGCTGTCGTCTATACGTACACTCCAGAATCCGCTTAAATTTCCCTTTAAGGGTTCCGGTTTTCCAATTCCATTATAGCCGTTTCTCTCAATATCATTAATAAGTTTATTTATTCTTTTAAGTGTTTTCTTGTCTTGCTTCTGCCAGTATAAATAATCTTCCCACGCCTCATCGTGCCATTTTTTAATCATCTTCTACCTCTATAAGTTCGTGTTCTTTCAATTCTGATTTTCCTTGTTCCACATCATTTATAGCCTTTACAAGCCTTGTTATATTTTTTTCACTGAAAAAAGGGTCTGCCGTTACCTCAAAAGGCAGTTTTTGTTCTCTTAAAACATTTTTTATAAACATATTAATTGCTACTGATACATTCATTCCTGTCTGTTCACAAAAATACTCAAAACTTTTTTTATCATCACTGTCTATTTTTATATTTAATGTTGCCTGTGCCATATCTAACGCACCTCCTTCTTTTTATTATATCCTATTATTAAATAATTTCCCATTGAATAGTAAAAATTTTTTTATGTTCCACTTTGCTTATAAGTTTTTTCTTTGTTTCCTCAATTAATTTTTTGCGTTCATCATCAATTTTGTCTTGTTCCTCATAGATTTTCATTCTCAATTCTTTTCTTTTAGGCTCTAATTGGGAAAGTTTTTCCTGTAAATCAAGCCGTTGTTTTAAAGTTAAGTTTTTCGCTCTCAATTTTACGTTAATCTCGTCAATAGACTTGTCAATACCACGCAAATCAAGTTCCAAGCCTATTTTTATATCTTTTGCCCACTTGTCAAGTTTGCTTGCTTCTTCCTCAAAATAATTGCCGTCCTGTATTGAGATTTCTTCAAGTATGTGTTCTTTCTCAAATTCAAAAAAATTGTCCAGTTTTTCCGATAATTGTTTGTCGGAATAAAAAATATCTCTGTCAACATCATTTTCAGTACCTGATAGCTCAAACATTCGGGTCATTTGCTTTTGACTTAATATTTCCCCGTCATTACAGTAACCGGCAAAAACAAGTCTTTCCTCTCTCCGCTGATTATATATAATTTCCATATTGTATAAGGCTAAATAACCGCTTTTGTTTTTTAAATGCTCTAAATTGCTGAATCTGCCTTTATACCCTGATAAATCAAAAGTAACACTGCCGTAATGCCAAATAAACTCGTGTTTAAACTCAAATAATATAGTTTGGGCAAGGGAACATTTAAAACGATAACGTAAAGACACATCAGCGTTTTTATCTAAATAGTATTCGCCGCCGTGTCTTTTATAGTTATGCCTGCTGTTGTAATAAGGATTTTCATAAACTCTAAAATATTTTTTATCCTCATCAAAATCAGCGTATTTTCCCTCTAATTTAAACTTTGTAACCTCCCATAATAAACTTTCAAATTTTGTTAAATTATTTTTGCTGTTGTCTCGATGTTCTTTTAAACGCTTTGCTACGTCCTCGTCAAAGTTTTCTAAAAGTTTTTGCCTTATATTATTTACTTTCTCATCTATCTGCGGTGACAGGGATTCCCTGAGTTCGGCGAAACTTTTCTCTATTTCCTCTGTTGTTCTGCACTTTTGATATATTTCTATTATACGCTGCTCAAAGTTAAGAGAGTCTATTGAACCAAGTATACCGTCGCTCGCTCCGAAAACGCCCTCAAATAATTGGAATTTATCACAAAGCAGCTCATAAACTCTTTGGTCTGCCACATTATTTTTATTTAAAAAATTTATTACAACAACATCGTTTTGCTGTCCGTATCTGTGACATCTTCCGATTCTTTGTTCTATCCTTTGTGGATTGTAAGGCAAATCGTAATTTATACACATAGGACAAAACTGCAAATTCAATCCCTCCGCCGCTGATTCTGTCGCAATCATAATCTGTATTTCATTTCTAAACTTTTCTTTTATTTCCTCCTGCTTTTTTTGTGGCATACCGCCAAAATACAATATTGATTTTCCTTTATAACTGCTGTCCTCCAAAATTTTGTATATATATTCCTGCGTTCTTCTGCTTTCAGTAAAAATAACGGCTTTTTGCGGCGCTTTTAGTTCTTTTAATTTTGTAAATCCCTTTTTTAAAGCGATAAGCAAGGCGTTTCCTTTTGCGTTTTCCTTTATAGAGACAGCAAGAGAATGATATTCTTTTAATTCATCAATCTCCGCTTTTAAAGAAATTAAATCTTTTTTGGATAACTTTTTTCTTTTAACAATAACTTCTTCTTCCTCGCTGTCGTTAATTAAATCATCACCTAAGTTTTTAATTTTTACGTTTCTTACTGTTTCCCCGTGTTCATACATATATTCAAGGCGAAGTATAATTTTTTCAAGAGTTCCGGCGATAGCGAATGTTGATGACGCTAAAAGTTTCCACAAAACCATAACAATGAGCGACTTACCGCCTGCCGGTATTGCCCATAAGTCACCTCTTTGCAGATAACCGCTGAATTTATCATATAATATTTGTTCGTCCTTTGTCGGTACAAATTCCTGCGTTATAGGCAGTCTTTCGGTATATTTAATATACTCCAATACCTGACTGCGCAAAGTTCTTACATACATAGGGCGTATTCTTTCCACAAGGTCTGAAAACTCTTTTTGCTTTTCATCACGCAAAAATGAAAACTGAGCCTTAAAGCTGTCTATATTCCCAAATATATAATTGTCAATAAATGAAATAAGTCCAAAAAGTTCAAGCAGTGAATTTTGCAGAGGGGTAGCTGTCAAAAGAAGTTTAAAACAATCTCGCAAAGACGTGCGTATTGAGCGTGCCATAACGTTATCTTTTTTATAAACGTTACGCATTTTATGAGCCTCGTCAAGTACGGCTATATCCCAGTCAATCCCTTTTATATATTCCGCTTTTGAATAGGCAAAATTGTATGACGTTATTACTACACAATTCTGTAAAAACGGATTTTCTTGTATTTTCTCAAAATCAGCAAAAGTTTCACCGTCCATAATAACAGATTCCAAATAAAATTTTTCTTCAAGTTCCGTCTGCCACTGACGGCGTAAATTTGCCGGTACGATAATAAGTATTTTTTGTTTCATCTCCGCCCATTTCTGAGCTATTATAAGTCCGGCTACAATAGTTTTTCCGAGTCCTACCTCGTCAGCCTCTATTATTCCACGGCTAAAGGGTGAACGCAAAGCAAACAGAGCCGCCTCAACCTGATGAGGGTTTAAGTCTAATTTGCTGTCCTGCAAAGTCGCTATAAGCATATTCTCAGCGTTTGTCTGTGTTAAAAGATGAGAGTAATACGCCGCGTGAAAATTTGTAATCTCCATAATATCATAACCTTTAAAAATTCTTAGTCTATGGCATATTATAACAGATTTTTAGACACCATTCAACATTAACAAAATATTGTTTTACACAATAAAAAAATAACAAGATATAATACAATTATTAAACCTTGTTATACAAAATCAATGTAAATATTATAAAAATAATCAGACCTTTATTTTTTACGTTGATAATTAATAGCTACTCCATATTTATCCATTATATCAAAAATTGCGTTAAACTGGTAAGGAGTTATTATTTTTAAAAGAATTAAAATTTTTTCCATATTACCATTACACAGTCGTTCTAATTCATTAATAATTTCTCTTGATTGTGTAGGATTATTAATTTTACAATCAAAAAACTCAAAGGGTGTTATATTAAAATACTCACAAATAGAAATAAAATTTTCCATAGTTGGTAAAGACGCTCCAGCAACAATATTATGAATATAAGCGTGTCCTTTCCCCATAGCTAAACTCATTTCTCTTTCTGAAACACCTTTTTGTAATCTTAATTCTGTTATTCTTTCTCTAATATAATTTGTAGTCATAATATCTGAATATTCCATAGAAACACCCCTGTATTTATTATAAATCATAAAAAATTTTATATGTCTGATTTTTAAAGTTATTTTTAATATTTATCTTGTATATGTCCTTAAATTAATGATATAATATAAAATGAATTGAATAATTATACATATAAAATAATATTAAAAAACTTACAAGTCTTTTTATACATAATTTAAGGAGGACAAAATGAATAATAAATTAAAGTTTTATTTGCCAATTATACTGGTAATTTTTTTAAGCGGTTATGTGTTTAACGACCTGCTTACTAATTATAAAGAAGATATTAATGAATATTCTTTAGAAACTACATATTACAGTGATTTAGAAGTAACCAGCGATTTTGAAATTTATGAAACAGAAAATACCTACTTTGAGGAAACCTCAACCGAAACAAACACTGAAATTCTTGAAAAGGCAAATTTAGAGGTAAATTTTATTGACGTTGGACAAGCGGACGCTTGTCTACTTGAATCAGACGGACATTTTATGATGATTGACGCAGGGAATAATGATGATTCTGATTTAATTTTAAATTATCTCAACTCAAAAAATGTGAAAACTATCGACTATATGATAGGCACGCACCCTCACGAAGACCATATTGGAAGTATGGACACCGTTATAAATAATTTTGATGTTGACAATGTATATTTGCCTAAAATACTTCATACAACTAAAACATTTGAGGACGTTCTTACAGCTATTGAGAATAAAGATTTAAAGATTAGCGAACCTGCTGCTGGCAGTGAATTTTATTTTAACGGAATGACCGTAAAAATACTCGCTCCAATAAGAGAATACAGTGACTTAAATGACAATTCCATAGTTTTAAAAATAACTGATGGTGATGTTAATTTTCTTTTTACGGGGGATATTGAAACAGAATCGGAATATGATATTATTCAAAGCGCGGAAAATTTATCCGCTGATGTTTTAAAAGTCGCTCATCACGGTTCTGATACTTCGAGTTCAGAGGAATTTATAAAAAAAGTATCGCCGGAATACGCTGTTATTTCTGTCGGCAAAGACAATAGCTATGGACACCCAAAAGAATCCACACTTGATTTATTTAATCGTTTGAATATAAAAACTTACAGAACAGACCAAAGCGGAACAATAACTTTTAAAACTGACGGTGAAAAAATAGATATAACTAACGAAAATAATAATTCAGACACAAATATTGTACAAAATAAAGAAGAACAGGTCAATTATAAGAAAGACGTAAAAAGTTATCTTTCTTCACCAGACAAAAATACCGCCTCACCGCAGCCAGTTCAGACTAATACAGAAAAGTATTATATAGGAAATAAGAATACAAAAAAATTCCATCTGCCAAGCTGTAAAACCTTGCCCAAACCAAAAAATCAGATACGATTAAACAGTTGGGAACAAGCGGTAAACGGAGGGTACTTGCCTTGTAAAAACTGTAATCCAAGTGAATAGGTTTATAAAATAAGAAAACTTATAGAAATAATAGATATATTATTATTCATAAAAAACAGCGGTTTGTTATATTTCAACAAACCGCTGTTTTTTATTTATTATTTTTTGCCCAATCTTCAAGAAGTTTATATATTACACCTTCCATTTGCTCAACAGTATACTCCTTTGGAAAATACTTTTTAAGGCTTTTTCTGGTAAGATTTATTTTTATAGGCGTTTCTGTTTTTTCCGTTATAATAGCGTCTATTACGCTTTTGTCAAGTTTTTCTTCTTTGCTGAAATCTTTAAGTCTTGCCGCTTGTTTTGTTGACGGAATTGTTCCGTATTCATTTATGGTGTTATATAAAATTTTCTGCTTGTTTTCTTTCAGATAAGATAATTCAACAGCGGTGCTAAAAGGGATTTTCTTTGAGTCAGTCATTTCAAGCAAGCAAGTTTTTATTGAGATTTGTAAGTCTTATAAATCTTTGTATTTGTTTCCTGCTTTCATCTGTTTCTTCGGCTAATATATCAATAGAACGCTTACCTTTTAACTTGTGGTCAACTTGACCACAAGTTAAATCTGTTCTTTTTCCCTGTCTTTTCATAGCGTCAAGTTTCATTTTATAGGCAAAGGCTTTTTCTGACGGCAATATTTCCTCGCGCTGAATATTGCTGTCTATCATAAGTATTGTTGCCTCATCGTCATTCAAATCTTTAATAATTGAGGGAATTTTTGTTATGCCTAACTGTTTACAGGCGAATTTTCTTCTATGTCCTGATATAACCTCATAATTATTATTTTTAGGTCTAACAATTATTGGAGTAAGTACGCCGTATTCTTTTATGCTTTCAATCATATCAGCCATTTTTTCATCATTCTTTACCTTAAAAGGGTGATTTTTAAAATCTATTAACGCTGAAACTGATATTTCTGTAATTCCGTTGGGATTGTCATTTCCAAAAAGACTGTCAAAGGAACTAAGTTTTATGTTGTTTGCTATTCCCATTTTCATTCCTTGTATAATATATTTAGGTTGATAAGGGAGCCTATCTCCCAAAATTAACTGTATAATTATTCATCAAAACGATGTATAATTAAGTTATTAGATAGAGGACGTCGTTCATTCCTTGAGAAGGTATAAACTATCTCGTACTTGAAAGACTGACGCCTCTTTCTGATAAACTGATTACGAATAAGTTGGATGTCGGCAGCGTTTGCTGCACTTCGGATATAGAACAAGGCGGTAACGTTTATCAGATAAGAGGAACTATCTAAAATCTTTTTTATAGGTGAAAAATATGCTTTATTTAGGAATTGATATTGGCAAACGAAATCACATAGCTTCTTTGATTGATGAAAACTCTAAAGTATTATTCAAAGCTTTTTCTTTTAGTAATACTTTAGATGGCGCAAACAATCTTCTTGAAAAGCTTTCAATATACATAAACGCTCAAAGTGACGTTGAAATCGGAATGGAAGCAACCGGACATTATTGGCTGTCAGTGTACTCGTTTTTGATTGAAAACAAGTATACCGTTCATGTTGTAAATCCAATTCAGACTGACGGCTGGCGCAAAGGAACCGAAATAAGAAAACGTAAAACAGATATTATTGATTCTGTTTTAATTGCGGATTTGATTCGTTACGGCAATTTCAACGAAACTTCTCTGTCTGATGAAGATACAATGTCACTCCGTAATTTATCACGGTTTCGCAATTATCTCGTTTCTTCAATTGGAGATTTAAAGCGCAAAGTTATATGTGTTCTTGACCAGACACTTCCCGAGTATTCAGCTGTTTTTTCGAATATATTCGGAGAAACCTCAAAAGAGCTTTTACTACGTTTTCAAACTGCCGATGATTTTGAAAATATTTCTTCAAATCAGCTTGATGAACTTCTTGAAAAAGTTTCTTTTAAACAGTTTACTAAAAATAAAGTTACACAAATTTCAAAACTTGCGGCTAACTCTTTTGGTCTTAAATTTTGCCAAAACAGTTTTTCATTACAGCTTAGGCTTCTTCTTGAACAAATTAAATTCATTGAAGCTCAGGTATCTGATGTTGATAATGAGATTTCTGTTATACTTGATAAAATTAAATCTCCTATAACTACCATACCCGGTATCGCCAATGTTACCGCTGCTGTTATTCTTGGTGAAATCGGTGATATATCAAGATTTTCAAACGCTTCAAAGCTTGCCGCGTACGCCGGTATCGACACTTCTGTCAGTCAATCCGGAAGCTATGTGTCCTCAAACAACAAAATGAGTAAACGAGGTTCTCCGTATCTTAGAAAAGCTTTGTTTTAAGCGGCTTTAATTGCTGCTTTTCATGACCCTGTCTTTTCCGCTTTTTATCAAAAGAAACGGAATGAAGGTAAGCATCACTTAACCTCTGTCGGCGCTGTTGCTCGAAAACTTTGCAATACTATTTTCTCTGTTCTCAAAAATAATACTCCTTATGAGATTCAGCTTAAATAATAACTTGTTTTTCCATATATTGGCTTTTTGGCTTGAAAACCCTCAAGCCTTTTTCGCTTGCATAATTATTCTGTTTTTTTGCATATTTTTTCTTTATTTTTTTCATTTTTCTATTGACTTTTTATAGTTGGTCTTTCCCCTTTCTTTTTCACAATACTTTCTGGTGTACAGTCAATCTCTGAAAATACCATTTTCTTGATCCTGTCATTATTAGTTGAGTTTCTGACTTCCTTGTTTTCT
>CAJTVH010000084.1 GCA_910579745.1 uncultured Clostridia bacterium
GGTTTTAGCGGTGTGTGATGAGAATTTTGCCATAAAAATAAAAGAATATTTGAGTAATAACAAAATATAAATTTGTAATATTGTTATAATAGATTTTGGAGGTGTTATTTTTGCCGAAAACAAGAGTACATGAATTAGCTAAAACTTTAAATATGGGAAGCAAGGACTTGATTGAAAAGCTTAAGCAAATGAACATAGAAGTAAAAAGTCATATGAGTGTCTTGACTGATGTGGATGTTGATAAAGTTCTTGATAAATTTTCACAAAAAAAGGAATCGGAAAATAATGATAATATCAATAAAACCATTGAGCCTAAGAAGAGCACGGAAGATACTAAAAATGGAGTCCAAAGGAAAGCGGAAGTTACAGAATCTTTAGCTGATAAGCAACCGCAAAAGCAAAAAAAGAAAAAAAAGCAAAAGCAAAATAATATGAGACAGTCTGAGGAAATTACAGAGGAGTCTTCTGAAAACACTGATACAGGGGATGATATTAAAATTATTCAGCTTCCATCAAAAGTTACGGTAAAAGAGCTTTCTGAAAAGCTTGATAAAAATTCTACTGAGATTGTTATGGCGTTAATGAAAATCGGAATTATGGCAACAATAAATCAAGAGGTTGAGTTTGAGATAGCACGTATTATAGCTGAGGGATACGATGTTATAGCTGAGGAAGCTGAGGAGATAGACCTTCTTGAGGAAACATTTAAAGAGGATGATAACGCTGAGGAAGACACGGAGGAAAGACCGCCTGTTGTTGTTGTTATGGGACATGTTGATCATGGAAAAACTTCTCTTCTCGATGCTATAAGGCATAGTAAAGTAACCGCTAACGAGGCGGGGGGTATAACACAGCATATTGGGGCGTACACTGTCTCTATAGACGATAAGCCCATTACTTTCCTTGATACACCAGGACATGAGGCGTTTACGGCTATGCGTATGAGAGGGGCCCAGGTAACGGACGTCGCTATTTTGGTTGTCGCGGCTGACGATGGCGTCATGCCTCAAACAATTGAGGCTATTAACCACGCAAAAGCGGCTAATGTTGATATAATTGTCGCTATAAATAAAATTGATAAACCAAGCGCTAATCCTGACAGAGTTAAACAGGAACTTGTTGAATATGGTCTTGTCGCTGAGGATTGGGGCGGAGATACTATTTGTGTTCCTGTTTCGGCAATAAGCAAAACAGGTATCGACCAGCTTCTTGAAATGATTATTCTTGTATCTGAAATGAAAGAGCTTAAAGCCAATTCAGAAAAAAAAGCGAGAGGAACTATTATTGAGGCCCAGCTTGATAAAGGAAGAGGCCCTGTCGCTACAGTGCTCGTGCAAAATGGTACTCTTAAAGTAGGTGACCCTGTTATCGCCGGTTCTTGTTATGGCAGGGTAAGAGCTATGATGAATGATAAAGGGCAGAAAGTCAAGAAAGCCGGTCCTTCTGTTCCTGTTGAGATTTTAGGACTTTCTGAGGTTCCTCAGGCGGGCGATATGTTTTATGTGGCTAAAAATGAGAAACAGGCGAGACAGGTCGCTGAATCGGTTATCGCTAAGGGTAGGGAAGACATGCTTAAAAATACTCCCCAAAGAGTTTCTCTTGATGATTTGTTCAGCCAGATTCAGGCCGGCAACGTTAAAGAGCTTAATATAGTTATAAAAGCGGATGTTCAGGGGTCTGTAGAGGCTGTTAAACTGAGCCTTGAAAAACTTTCTAATGATGAGGTTCATATAAGAACGATTCATGGCGGTGTAGGAGCTATTACTGAATCTGACGTTATGCTGGCAAGCGCGTCAAACGCTATTATTATTGGTTTTAATGTACGTCCGGAAGCTTCCGCGAAATCTTTCGCTGATGATCAGAAAGTTGATATAAGACTTTATCGTGTAATTTATAACGCTATTGAGGATATTACCGCCGCGATGAAGGGAATGCTTGATCCTGTATTTGAGGAAAAGGTTATAGGTCACGCTGAGATAAGGCAACTTTTTAAAGCGTCTGGCGTCGGAACTATCGGAGGTTCCTACGTTCTTGATGGTAAAATTTTAAGAAACTGTCAAGTAAGGATAGTTAGAGACGGAAAAGTTGTTTACGAGGGGGAACTCGCGGCGCTGAGAAGATTCAAAGATGATGTTAAAGAAGTCAATGGAGGCTATGAATGCGGGTTGTTATTTAACAAATTTAACGATATTAAAGAAGGCGATATTGTTGAGGCTTTTGTAATGGAGGAGATTCCTCAATAGTGTCATATAATTATGAGGCTGTTTGGGAGTGTAAGAAAAAGCCACATGAGTAATTAAAAAATATGTAAAATTTAGTTTTTTAAATTATAAAGTGATTTTTTATTTCTTGTAGTATCTTTACTACTAAAATTTTAATGTTTACGCACAGATAAAATATTTTTTATATCTATATTTTCAGGCGGTGAGGTAATGAAAAATAATAACAGAATGATTCGTATTAATGACGAAATAAAAAGGGAAGTTTCAGAAATTATACGTTCGGAGCTTAAAGACCCCAGAATAGGACTTATTACAAGTATCCTTAAAGTGGAGACGACAAATGACCTTAAATATTGTAAAATTTATGTGAGTATTTTAGGAGATGATGAAAAAAAAGAAGAGACAATTGATGGATTGAAAAACGCTTCAGGCTTTATAAGAAAACAAATTGCCGCTCGTGTAAATTTGAGAAATACACCAGAGCTTAAATTTATATTAGACAATTCTCTTGAATATGGATTTAAAATCTCAAAAATTATTGATGATATAAACGGTAGTTCAGATAAAAATAATGTGGAATGATAATTTATACTAATCTCAAATGAAAATGTGGAATTAATAATAAAAATAACAAATCAAAGCTAGTTTAAAAGTTCTGTAAAGGGTGTCAAATTTCCTTTATTTTTCATATGTATTTTAGTTTTCATATACACTGTGAAAGAACAAAAAATTATTGTTTTAGCTATAATTCTATTTTTAAATTGAGATTAGTATTAACAATGTTCCGAGATATATTATAATATTTATCGAATTTTGTTTTTTATGTTTATTGAGTGTTTTTTTATTTATAGATAACTTTATTTTTTCATTTCTATCAGTATTGTGTGATTAAGAAAGGAGAATGCTTATATGGAAACCTTTTCAACCGATATTTACGAAATCTGGGCAATGAGTAAAAATATTGTAATCTCAACCCATTTAAGTCCTGACGGCGACGCTGTGGGGGCTGTTATGGCTTTAGCTATGGCTGTTTCTGAAATAGGAGCGAAACCAATCGTTCTTATTGAGAATTACGCTGAGAAATTTGACTTTATTAAAGGTAAAGAATATATTTTTGACGGTGATTATGATACTATTGAGCCAGACGTGTTTATAGCGGTTGATTGCGGCGCTAAAAAAAGGCTGGGTAAAGCGGAGAGTGTTTTTGAAAGAGCGAAAACGACTTTTAATATTGATCACCATATAAGCAATAATAATTTTGCCGATAACAATATTGTTTTAGGCGGTGTTTCTTCATCATGTGAGGTTGTTTTTGAGATAATTAAAAATTTTTGTACTTTAGACAAATATATGGCTGAGGCTTTGTATACAGGTATAGTGACCGATACTTTTGGCTTTAAGTATAATTCCACAAGTAAGAAAACAATGGAAATAGGCGGGGGACTTATTGATTTTGGGATTGACTATTCATCAATTCAAGATAAAGTGTTATATGAGCATACTAAGACGGAAGTTGAGATATTTAAAAAAGCTCTTGAGAATTTAAAGTTTGAGGGAAGAATAGTGTATACTTATTTGACTTCAGAAGATTTGAAAAAATGTGGAGCGACGAGCAAAGACTTGGATGGAATAGTCGAATATATATTGAATATAAAGGATATGGAAATTTCAGCTTTTATCTATGAGAAAGATGAGAATTTATGTAAAATAAGTCTTCGTTCCAAAAGCGCGGACGTTAATAAAATCGCTTCAATATTTGACGGTGGAGGGCATATGCTTGCGGCGGGGGCATCAATTAAAGGAGATTTAAATTCCGTGATTTCGTATGTTTTGACGGAAATAAAAAAAGAGTTGAAAAGTGATGAGTAACTTAATAGGTGTTGTTAATATTTATAAGGAAAAAGGTTTTACATCTCATGATGTTGTAAATATTGTTCGTAAAACTTTGGGAAAAGTTAAAACAGGGCATACGGGAACACTTGATCCCGACGCTTGTGGGGTGTTGCCGATATGCGTTGGAAAAGCGACAAAGATTTCAGATTATATCGCTTCTGATATTAAGGAGTATAAAGCCGAGCTTCTTCTTGGAGTGTCAACCGATACGCAAGATATTTCGGGTGAGGTTATTAAAAAATCAGATGTGGAAATAAATTTTGATGTAATTAAAAACACAATTTTAAGTTTTGAGGGCGAATATTATCAGACTCCTCCCATGTATTCGGCGGTTAAAATAAACGGTAAAAAAATGTATGAGCTTGCGAGGGAGGGGAAAGAAGTGGAACGAAAACAACGTCTTGTTAAAATCTTTAATATAAAAATAAATGAGGTTATTTCAAAAGAAAGAGTTGTTTTTACCGCACTCTGCTCTAAGGGTACATATATTAGAACTTTATGCCATGATATTGGCGAGAAGCTTAGCTGTGGGGGTTGTATGGCGTCTCTTTTGAGGACAAGGTCAGGTCAATTTTATATAAAAGACAGTATTAAAATTGAAGATTTTAAAAAAATTGTATGTGAAGGGAGAATTAATGAGATTTTAATACCAGTTGACAATGTTTTGCCTGAATATTCAAAGGTTATTGTATCTGATTTGGGTAATAAGTTTTTATATAACGGGAATAAGATTAATGTTAATTTTACGGACAAGAAATATTTTACTGAAAACGAAAAGGCTTTGGTTTATGATTCCTATGGTAAACTTATTGGAATTTATCAATTTTCTGGGAATTTTATAAAACCTTTAACTATGTTAATTTAGGAGTATTGCCATGATAGTTTTGAACGATAAAAACATAGGGGAAAATAAATTTACCGCCATAACCTTAGGGAATTTTGATGGTATACATCTTGGTCATCAAAAATTAATTTCAGCTGTTAAAGATTACGCTGAGAAATATTCCCTTAAATCGATTGTATTTTCTTTTTATCCTCATCCTAAATCATTTTTCAATTCCGAGAAATTTTACACGATTTTTTCGCCTTATGAAAAAGAAAAGCTTATTGGAGAGCTTGGGATAGACGAACTTATAGAATATCCTTTTACTTATGATTTCGCTAATGTGGAGCCGGAAGATTTCGCTGATTTTATTTTTGATAAGATGAAGTGCAAGGTTCTTGTTATAGGTGATGATTATTGTTTTGGAAAAAACAGAAGGGGCAATTTCAGCTTACTTAAAGAGACGGGCTCAAAGAAAGGTGCTGAGGTTGTCGAAATATATTCCGTAAACGATAGTGGTATTCGTGTAAGCAGTACACGGATAAGGGAATGTATAATGGAAAAAAAATTTGAGGAAACCGCTAGACTTTTGGGAAAACATTATTTTGTTTTGGGAGAGGTTATAGACGGCAAAAAAATAGGTAGAAAAATAAATTTTCCTACCGCGAATATCATCCCTTATAAAAACAAGCTTCTTCCTCCGGACGGTGTTTATTTAACAAAGACAATATATGATAATAATATTTATAAAAGTATTACTAATATTGGAAAAAATCCCACGGTTGAGGGGAAAGAAAGAACAGTTGAGACACATATTTTTAATTTTAACGAGGAGTTATACGGGAAAGAAATTAAGGTTTGTTTTTATGGCTTTATAAGGAATGAATGTAAATTTACATCTATCGATGATCTGAAAAAGCAAATTTCCGAAGATAAAAAGAAGGCTTTTGAGATTTTCGCTAACTTTTGATTGTTTTTTGATTTTATATAGATTAAATTATATATGGCTGTATAATTTTTTTACATGTTATTTAGCTGAAAGCAGTATTTATACGGTTATTAAAGTTGACATTCATATAATTTTAATAACCGGTGATAAGTTTTTAGACGCGATTTAATTAAGTTAAAGATATGAAATGTTTAATAAGTTAGGATAGTTAAATTTCTTAAAGAGTGAAATTGTGAAAATAGTTTAATGCTAAAATGAAAATATAAAATTATATTTATTTTTAGAATGTATCTAAAGACTAAAACATGCGCAAAAAATTATCAAAAATAAAGCGACTGTGAAATGTTTCGTTTTATTTTTAATAATTTTTTGGATATTTTTTATATAATTCAAATAACTTATGATAATGTGAGTTCGATGAAAAATAAAAGTCCATAAGGTTATTTTGTGGTATAATAAATTTGCGAAAAAAAGTATATCACAGGAGGATAAACTTATGGATAAATTAATTATATCAATATTTTTATGAAGCTGACAACTTTTGCGAAGAATTTAATAATTATTTACAAAATAACAGCCTGCGGACAAATGATGAAAAAATATCCGCAGAGGTATATAGAACTCTTTCATTAAGCGAAGTTATGACAATATGTATAGTATTTTATCTATCTAATTATAGAACATTCAAGAGGTATTATACGCGGTTTATTTCTAAAGAGTACAAAAAATTCTTTCCGCGTTTTGTAAGTTATAACCGATTTGTGGAGCTTATACCAAACGCTACTTTACCAATAACATTTTTTCTATATTTCCGAAAAGGCAGGCATGTATAGAGGAATTAATTTTGTAGATTCCACAACTTTAGACGTATGTGACTGTTATAGAATCTAACAGCATAAGGTGTTTAAAGAAATTGTTCAAAGAGATAAAAGTTATACAGGTTGGTTTTATGGATTTAAACTTCATTTCATGATTAATGGCTGCGGAGAAATTCTAAGTTTTTGTCTGATTGCTGGAAATATTTATGACAGAAATCCAAAAGTGATGGAATATCCTACAAAAAAATATATTCGGAAAACTGTTTGCGGATAAAGGCTATATTTCCCAAAAATTGTTTAAAAATCTTTGGAGTAAAGGTATTCAGCTGATAACAAAGCAAAAAAGAACTCAAAAAAGAAAGGACTTATGGAGTTTTCTGACAGACTTCTGCTCAGAAAAAGAGTCATAATAGAATCAATGAACGATTTTTTAGAGAATATCTGACAGATTGAACACTCAAGGCACAGAAGCTGCTGTAATTTTATAGTAAATCTAGTGTCGGGTATTGTTGCTTACTCTTTTATTTCAAAGAAATTTTCATTGCGTATTACATACAATAATACCGTTTATGCTTAATAATTTCATAAATAATTTTATTTAACACACATATTAAGGGGTTTTTAAATTTATCATTTAGTAACATCTTATTGTAGTACGTCAAAAATTTTATTGAATTTTTTGTCCTTTTTTTGTTGAATTCGCGTTATTTTAGGGCATAAAAAAAGACAGATAAAAGTTGTCCGTCTTTTATGTTATTTTAAATTATAGTGTTACTATATTTTTGAGAATAAAACTTGAATGAATGATGGAATATCATTATGTTATTTGATTATTGATAGATTACAATACTTAAAGTATTTTGAATGATAAAGAAATTAATTTCAAAAATTTAAAATTTTATACCAAAATATTAAAAAAGAACTATATTTTGATTGTTTAAAAATATTATTATGGTTCTTTTTTATATTTGTTATTATTTTATTAATAATTTTGCTGTTAATTTGGGAAGAAAAAGTGGTATGGTCTTTATGACTTCGGTGAGAAGTGTTTTTGTTATTAAAAATTTGTTTAAAAAACACTTATTTTATAAGGGTTTTAAATGAGATTTACAGAGATTATTTTTATAAATATTTTATCAAAAATTTAATAAGATTTCGTGTTTTGAGCTTACTTCGGAAAAAATATGGTTTTTACAGGAATTGTATATTGATTGGAGGGGAGGGTTTTAAGAATTGGAGTTTATTTTTTGAGATTATGATATAAAAACTGTACTTATTTTATAATGTTTTACCGAACACAATATCGAAGTATTTTAGGGAATGTTGAGGTGAAATTTTAAATTTGAGAGAAATTTTTAATTCTTATAGTGATTAAAGGTAAGGCAATCAACAAATACAACTTTACAACAGACAATTTATTGCAAAGCTTTGGCGAACAAACTCAATAAACAGTTTTATTCATTATAATTACTCTGTATTGTTATAGTTAGCTTTAAAATATATCACAATTTAATAAAATTGTCAAGCATAATAATACGAACTTTGAAAACGGAATATAGACTTTACATTGTATCTTTATTTATGGTACAATATAGTTACAAAAACTTACTTGATTAATGAATTAGGGGGGGTGATTATATGCCAAGCAATGAAAAGGAATTGAATTGCTATTTGTTTGACCAGTTGACAATATTGGAGGATATTGAAAGAGTAGCAAAAAAAACAAATGCGGAAGAAGTATTAGAAGAAATTGAAATTAAACGCAAACAAATTGAACGCAAACTTTATCAAAAACCGCCTTTGACAAGCGAATAATAATGTAGCACATAATAAAAAAAATAACCAACCCATAAATAAAAACGGTGTAAAGTCTATATTCAAGACTCTGCACCGTTTTCATTTTGATTATTATCATCAGGTACATATTCTACAATATCTCCGATATTGCAATTAAGGAGTTTTGATAACACTTTTTAAATATACCTTACAAAACACCTTAAAAACACCTAATAAATCAGCTTTTTTAACAAAATATAA
>CAJTVH010000085.1 GCA_910579745.1 uncultured Clostridia bacterium
AACAAAAATACGCGCGAAAAATTATAAAAAATAAGACAAAACAGAAAGGCTTTTCTGTTTAATTGAACCGTTTTCGTAATTTTTTGGATATTTAGCGTATATAACTGATAGCTTATGATAGTTTTCAGATACTCCCTAATTTAAAGAGTAATTTGATTATATAAATAATAATTTTTTATTTTTTAATTTATTGTTTTATTATTAGTCTCATATTTTTATCTTATGTAGGCGGTGATTGAATATTTCCGCCGCATGACGAGCGTAATATCTTAAAGACATATATATGTGGGTATGTTTTTGTCTAAGGTTTTATATATTCCGCGGGTTTTAATAATTATCAAATATTACAGATTAATATAAACTTTGTTTATGTATTGTATAGTCACAAATTTGAAAAGTAATAAAGGGAGACAAGAGAAAAATTATTTTTATTTTTGAATTGTGCGGTGTTTCCTTAGATGTAAGTTCAGATACGTCCTAGTAAAAAATAACAGCGAAACGTAGTCTAGCGTGAAAATTTGCGAGTATTTGTCTTGGAATTTTATAATATTTGTATTATTTAATAGCCAAGAGTTTATACGAGTATTTTTATCAAAAAAAAATAAATTTATTAAAAATTTATTGAAAAATAAAATAATTTGTTGTATAATAAATATAGAAACTTTGTCATAAAAAGTAAAGTTATATAAAAAAATTATATATTTATACTTATTTATATAAAAAAATTATATATTTTTAACAATTAACGCGTGATTTGTGGCAGCTATAATATGGATTAAAGAAAAATTATTTTATTTAAGATTTTTTTAATTACCTTGCTATTTTTTTATGCTTTTGGGTTTAAAGTGTAAATATTTTTATCTAAAATTTTTAGGATTTGAGTCTATAAAATATTTTTTTAGTTTTCTTTATTTTAAATGAAATTGATGTAGTTAAAATATAAAGCTAAAAAGACAATTAAATATAAATTTTTTTATAAAAAGTAAAAAATATGTTGTTAAATTCATCTATATTTAGTATTATTATATATATAAGCAATTCTGATTAACTTGTAAGTATATTTAGCGGAAGCGAATTCCAAGTTTAAAAGATGTGGATATTTGTTATAAATCCGTAAATTGTTTTTCATTTAATCAGTGATTCTATATTATGGATTTAATATAAGATGTTGGAATTTAAAGTTGTTTTATAAATCAGCATACGAAAGGAAGGAATATCATGAATATTATTGGCATTGATTTGGATAAATGTGTCGGCTGTAATTCATGCGTAAGGGTATGCCCCGCTCCAGGAACAAATGTCGCTAAATATGACCAAAATGGAAATATGGTAATAGACATAGATAATGACAGATGTATTAAATGCGGTGCTTGCATAAAGGCTTGTACACATAACGCGAGATTTTACAGAGACGATACGGAAAGATTTATAAATGATATGAAAAGCGGCAAAGAGGTAATCATTATAACGGCTCCGGCTGTAAAAATAGCTTTTGACGGAAATTGGCGCCATGTTTTGCAATGGTTTAGAAATAATGGGGTTAAAGAAATTTATGATGTTTCTTTGGGAGCTGATATATGTACATGGGCTCATATTAAATATCTTAATGAAAATAAAGGTAAGAAGATCATCTCACAGCCATGCGCCGCTATAGTTAATTATATAGTACGGCATAAACCTGAACTTATAAACAGTCTTTCGCCTGTTCATAGCCCAATGCTTTGTCTTGCCATATACATAAGGAAGTATTTGGGAAGAAGTTGTAAGATCGCGGCGTTATCACCTTGTATAGCTAAAAAGGAAGAGTTTGAGGAGACAGGGAACATAGATTATAACGTTACGTTTAAACATCTGAAAGATTACTTTGAGAAAAATAATATTGATATTCCTAAAGTAAAAGTTTATAGTGAGTTTGAATTTGATGGAACTCCGGGTTTTGTGGGTTCTATTTATCCAAAGCCGGGAGGTCTTAAAGAGAATTTACTCCTTCACGCTCCTGATATTCATGTATTGAACTCAGAAGGTGTCGAGAAGGTATACAGAGAGATTGACACTTATGTTGAAGAGGATAGACAAAATATTCCCACTGTATTTGACATTCTTAATTGTGAGTTTGGATGTAACGACGGACCGGCGATTGGACAGGACTATAAACAATTTAAAATGGACGCTATTATGCGAGATGTTAAAAAATATACGGAAAGTGTGAGAAACGATACAGTTCAGATTGATGAAACCGGAAAAAAGACGGAAGACTCTCAATTTGTAGAGTTTGACGAGAAATTAAAATTAAATGATTTTCTTAGAGGATATACCTCAAAATATGTGGAGTTACAGCTAGTATCGGAAAAAGAGATTCAAGACGGTTTTGTTATTTTAAACAAAACGACAAATATTGAGAAGAATTTTGACTGTCACGCCTGCGGTTATAAATCATGCAGGGAAATGGCCGCCGCTATTGCTATGGGAATAAATATCCCTGATAATTGCCATCAATACATAATGAGTAAAATAAAAAAAGAAAGTGTACAAATTGAGAGAGTAAACAAAACAGTTATTGACATAATGGAGGAACTTCAAAATGTATTTGAGGTTCTTAGCAAGAGTGTGAATGATACGACAAAGGAATCAGAGAATATAAGAATGCTTGGGCAAAAGAATGTAGAGGATATGACCGTTGTAAATGAATATATGAAAGAGCTTGGAAACCTTGTTGGAGATATTTACTCAAATATTGATGGCATCAAGAAAGACGTACGGAACTATAAAAAGGTTACTGATGATGTTGAGCAAATTTCTCAGAATATCAATCTTCTTTCTTTTAACGCTTCTATTGAAGCGGCGAGAGCGGGGGAACTTGGCAAAGGATTTTCGGTTATCGCGAATAATATACGTGAGTTGTCGGAAAATTCACGTAAATCAGTACAAAACGCTACAAGCAATAATAAAAATATAAACGAATCTATAGTTTATATAAATAAAGTTATAGACAATTTTATTGAGAGGATAAAAAATCTTATGGAAGTTGTCGAAAATACGATAAAAGATGTTAGAAATACTTCTGAAAATGGTATGCGTATAAACGACTCAATGACAAATGTTACAGAGCTTTCAGGAAAAATAAATAATCTTATTGAGAGGACCCGCAGTGTTCTTCAAAATAATAATTATAAATAAGAAAAAAATAGATAATGTTTATTATTCAAGTGGACTAAGAGTATTAATCTATTTCTAAAAAAAATTGGGTTCAAGAGAAAGAGGAAATTCTTTTTTTGAGGCCGATTTTTTTTAATTTAAAATACGTTGTTTTTTGCGGATAATTAAAAATTTATATTGGAATTACTATAAGTATTTTTATATCTTATTTTAACGCACAGTATGAATTTTAAATTAGAGCGTATCTGAAAACTAAAATACGCACAAAAAATTATAAAAAATAAAACGAAACAGAAAGGCTTTTCTGTTTCGTTTTATTTTTTATAATTTTTTTGATATTTCGCGTATATAACTGATAGCTTATGATAGTTTTCAGATATACCCTAATATGAGTTTGATGAAAAAACAGAATGTAGAGATTTTTAATCGATAAACAAATATATTAATGCAAAAAGGGAGTTAGCCCAATATAAAAACTATATTGGGCTAAGGAGAGGAGTATCTATATCAAATAAAAACTGGTAATCATAGATTATTAAAAGTTATTTACGGTATCTTTTTTTAGAACAGCGTTTAAGGTAAATGTTCTATTTCCGTTTCTTATAACTTTTATTTCGACATTATCACCCACATTGCACTTTCTTACAGCTTCTGTAAGTTGAGCCGGTGTAAACACAGGATTTGAGTTAAAACCTGTTATAACATCGTAAGTTTTAATTCCCGCCATATCAGCCGCGCTTCCCGGAACGACACTATCAACAAGGACACCCATTTCTGGAAGGTTATTTTCCTGGGCTATATCTTCGCTTATCGCTCTTACGGAAACACCCAAATAAGGGGACTCTTTTTTATTCATTATTTCTTCTATAATAGGTTTGGCTATATTTGAGGAAATGCTATAACCAATTCCCTCAACAGTATAATAGGAGTATTTAGCCGTATTAATACCGATAACTTCACCTTTTTGATTAATAAGCGCGCCTCCGTCGTTTCCCATATTTATAGCGGCGTCTGTTTGGATAACGCTTAAACTCTCGCCGCCGGAAACGGGAATATCCGTTTGAATGACACTTACAATACCTTTTGTGGCGGTATTACCGTCACCGAAAGCGTTTCCGATAGCGATAACGTTATCGCCGACGTTTAATTTATCTGAATCACCGAAATAAGCGGTTTTAACGGAATTTATACCTATTTCTTTTAAATTTTCACGTTCCACCGAAATAACGGCGAGGTCGGAAAGCTGATGTTTACCTACAAGATTAGCGGGTACAAAATTATCATTATTAAAAGAAATGTTTACATATGATGCTCCGGAAATAACATGATAATTTGTAACGATATATATATTTTTCAAAGTTTGATGAAAAATTATTCCTGAACCCATAAACTGGGCTTCCTGAGCTTCCGGCCTCTCAACAAAAGGACTCAACTGATTGTTACCAGAAGCTGTAACGATGGAAACAACAGAATCGCTCGCGTTTATAATTGGATTACCGCCGTCAGACTTTTTTGAATCGGCATTATCCGCTGAAAGCTGAGTCAAAGCGTTTTTGTCATCTGTAAAAGTTTCAAAGGAATTTTTTACATCTTTATAAAAATAACCTATTCCAAACCCCAAAATATTTCCCAAAATTACAGCCCCTAAAATTATAGCCGAAATCTTAAAAACAGCTTTCTTTTTTAACTTTATAAATTGTTTTTTTCTTTTAATATTTTTATCATTTTCCATTAAATATATACGCTCTGAATTAGAATCAGCGCTTTTGTTTGAATTCTCAATATCTTCATTAAAGTTATTGTTAAAACTATCCATATTAAAAGCCTCCGTTAAACCAATATAAATATATATAGGTTATAAAAAGAGAATTAATTATAAAAGTCTTTAACCTTTAACATATTTATATTATACATTGAATATTTGAATAAACTATGAACATAATGTTAATTTTAATTAAAATTTGGAATTCATATCCATAAGAGTCGCCGTAACCGTCATTGGTTGATTTCCGTTTCTTATAATTCCTATTTGGATATTGTCGCCGACTTTACATTTACTTATTGCCTTAGAAAGTTCTTCCATTGTGGAAATAGCGGTTCCGTTTATACTTGTTATAATATCGCTGTATTTAAGACCGGCGGCGCTAGCGGCGCTCATATCCTCTACGCCTTTAATAAACACGCCTTTTGTTGTTATATTATACATAGCCATAAAATCTTCTGACATTGTGAAGCCAGAGATTCCAAGGTAAGGTTTTGATATTGTACCATTAGCGATAAGTTCATCGGCTATTGCTTTCACGCTTGTTGAGGGAAGGGCGTATCCTGTTCCCTCAACGGTTGTACCGGAGAGCTTAGCGGTATTCATTCCTATAATTTTTCCGGTTGAGTTTACAAGAGCTCCTCCGCTGTTTCCTGGATTTATAGCGGCGTCTGTTTGTAAAACGTTAAGATTTTTTCCGTCGATATTTACTTGTTTATTCTGAGCGCTTATAATTCCCTGAGTAACTGTTTTACCTTGCCCGAGGGCGTTTCCTATAGCTAAAACATATTCTCCAACCTCAACGGCGTCGGAGTCCGCGAATTCGGCGATTTTTATATTTTGGATATTCGCCTTTTGAAGATCTGATTTTAACACCGATATTACCGCTACATCAGACTGCGCGTCTTTTCCGACGAGTTTAGCTGGAATTTGCTCTTTGCCGGTTATGGATATATTTACGCTTGTCGCTCCATCTATAACATGATTATTTGTTACTATATAAATTTTTTCGTTATCCTCTTTATAGATTATTCCGGAGCCGGAGCCAGTGTCCTCATATATTCTGTTAAAGAAGTCGGTTTGCTGAGCCGTTATTGAGATATTTACCACAGAATTGCTTGTGTTTTTGACAATATTAATAATCTCATTATTATCGCTTATTGACATTTGTTCCGCTTCTGGAATATTATGAAACTTAAACTCAGAATAACCGCTGTTTTCAATAGGCATATTTTCTGAAGCTTTTGAGCCGATCATAGCTCCGAAGCCTATAGAACCTCCGAAAATAGCTATTGTGGCGCAGGCTACGGCTGTACGTCTAACGAACTTATGATTTTTCTTTTTCTTATTTACCGTAATAAATCTAATTGAGGATTGATTGTTATCCATATAGTCATATTGGGTTTGAGATTGATTGTAAATGGTTGGTATGTCTTGAGCCTCTGGTGTTTTGTTATTGTTAATAGGTATTGAGTAATTAGGCGTACCGTTATTTTGAGTATTAATGTTATTTACGCTGCTTAAGTTGTTCTCATCCGATATGTTATTAACCGATGAGCCAACAGAATTATATACTCGATAGCCGTAATCGGAATTTTGATTTTCGGTTATGTTTTTTTCTTGTTGTTCATTTATGTTATTTGATTTTATAGGCTCGCTATTATTCTCAAACTCATTCATAGTGTTTCTCTCCTTTAATTCATCGGTCTCAATAATTTCATTTTCATTATTTAAATATTTGTTGCTATTCTCAGACTCATTCATAGTAATGACCTCCTTGAAAACTTATAAATATATTTGGTATTAATATTTTTTATTTTTTCTTGTTACAGTTATTAGTATACAGTAGGTATTTGAATAAAATATGTCTATTATGTAAACAATGATTAATTTTTTTTGAAATTTGCCTGAGATATGGGGAAAACAGGCCTTTTTTTAGGGAGTTGAAAAACATTTCCCGACTTTTTCCCACATTAGTATTTATATAAAAAGTCTGTTTAATCTACTTACTGCGTCTTCTTTCTGGGTTTCAGATACGTGTGTATAAATTTTAGTTGTCTCAAGATTTGTATGTCCTAATAATTTTGAAACAGTTAAAAGATCCGCCCCCGTTTTGAATAATTCAGTAGCGTAAGTATGTCTCAAACAATGGAATTTTTTTACAGTGATTTTGTTATTTACTAAAAAGGTTCTAAACCTTTCTATAATATTATTGGGCGTTATGAAATTACTCGCTCTATTTGTAAATACAAAATTATTATCCGAAAATGTTACTCCGTTTTTTAAACATTTTTCTTTTTCTAATATTCTATGATGATTTAATTGCTGTATTAGTGTTGTTGGAATCGGAACAATGCGCAGACTTGATTCTGTTTTCGGTGTATAAAGTTTTACCACGCATTTTCTTTTACCGTTACGATTTATTTCAATAATATTTTTTAAAGTGTATTTTACTGTTATAGTTTTTTTCATTAGGTCTACATATTTCCATTTTAAGCCTAATAGTTCACCTTGCCTCAAACCGGTGCCAAGAGCGAGTAGGAAAAGTGTACCATATTTATGTTTTTTCGCGCTATTTTTTATGATTTCTATTTCTTCCGCTGAGAATGTTTCGACTTCTTTTTTCTTTTTTTCAGATAATCCTGGGATTGTGACTTTTTTTCTTTCAGTTGGGTTTTTTGTCATATATCCTTGATTTACAGAATATTCAAAAAAGGAATTTAATTTTAAATGTATCTCATGAATTAAATTTGATGATTTACCTTGTTCAAATAATGTGTTATAATATTTTTGTATCATAATTGATTTTATATCATTTAATTTATAATAAGCGAATGGGGCGGTTTTAATATATTTTCTGAAAAGATTTTCGTATCTTACAAAAGTAGATTCTTTGACTTTATTTGAGGGCTTTATAACCTCGAAAAGCCATTCTTCCATTAAAGACATGAGTTCGGCGTTTTCATAATCTATATTAAGACCGTTTGATATATTTCGTAGGTACTCATCACGTTTTTGTTCTGCTTCTTTTTTACTTTTGCCGTAAAATTCTTTTCTTATCAGCCTGCCGTTGGATTTCTTGCCTATAGTAGCTGTCACTCTGTAATATTCTTTACCGTTTTTCTTATAATTTGTTTTTACCGCCATTTTTATCACTTTCCTTTCGGTTTTTGTCTCAAAACCATTTGTGGGAGGGTGGGAAGTGATATTTAAACCCCTTATTGAAAATAATATTTTTCAGTAAGGAATAAAAAAAGTAACAGATTTATTAAAATTAAAAACTGTTACTTGACTTTTTATAGAAAAAGTGTTATTATAATGACACAAAAGGCAGTCAGCTCCACGAGAGTGG
>CAJTVH010000086.1 GCA_910579745.1 uncultured Clostridia bacterium
ATCACCTCCAATTTTTCGGAAATGGCTTTTAAAGTATCAACTTCCGTTTGTATAACAGTTTCTCCCAGTAGCGTGCCTACAGGTATTTCAAACACTTCCGATAAAGAGATTAACATCTCAGAATCGGGAACTGACAGCCCTTGCTCCCATTTAGAAACTGTCTGTCGCACGATGTTCAGCTTGACAGCAAGCTCTTGTTGTGAAAGTCCCTTTGATTTTCTGATTGCTTTAATATTTTCGTTGAGCATTGGGGATAGCCTCCTTTCGATTTTCACCACTATTGTAGGATAAACTGCCCGTTGCCACAAGCAACATATTTTAACATTTTCAGAAAAGTAGTAAATTTCTCTTTGTGTTGCGGAATAATTGGCTGCTATCTATCGAATTTTTGTGTGTTACTTTACCACACATGAGCATTTTTCCAGTGTTTCTTTATAAATATTATTTCTCATTTCCCACCATGATTCTTTGTCATCAGAATTTTTAGAGGTATTATTCGCGAAACCGCCTTGTGAGACACTTTGGCCAATATGTTCCTCGATAGACTCTCCAAAATTCTCGGTGTAAAAATTGCTTACCCTGCCAAAAACGGCCGGAAAACGAACCGCTCTGTTTTGAGAGGTATATCCTAACACCCACGCCTCATAATCTAAATCGTTTTTCATCCTCTCCCAGCCTTTTTCAGATATAGACCAAATTTCCGTACTGTTTTTCTGACTTACGTTAAAAGGAATACTGTTCATTAAGTCTGTAATAAAGCTTTTATATTCCTCCATTGTCATATCATCTCGTGATATTTTGTCAGCGCCGTTTTTTAATAAAACGGTTTTTCCGGCATTTACTTGTCTGTCCACATTATATGTATCCTTTGGGTGCTTTCTTTTATACTCATCCACAACGCTTTCTGTTTTTGTATTAATTTGAACACCGCTTTTTATTTGGGTTTGTTTCGCTTCCTGTAATTTTCCATCGAAATTAACCGAATTACTCATACTTTTACTACTCTTCATGTAGTCGTGTAAAATTACGCTCATATTATTTGAAATATTAATACTCATCGCAATCTCCTTTCCGTTTATACTTTTACTATAATTGACAGCATAAATTTACTCATAAAAAAAGTTTGATTTATAAGCTCCAAATATCATTCCTTTCGCTATATTTTTGTTATTTATTTCTTTTTCTTTTGTAAACTGATTTCTCTTTAAGGCGCTTTCCTCTAAAATACACATATAATTCGCTTTCCTCTTTTGCCCTATATAAAACTGATACTGTGCTTCCCGTCTTTTTTTATTCGCCTCTACAAACTCTGACGATAAAACACTTATGCTCTCACTTGTTACACAAGAACGCGCGATTTCCCCATTTTCATCCAGTGCGATTAAATAACCCTTACACGGATTAGGAAAATAACCTTTACAGTGAATTACCGTCGAATCCTGTGTTGAGACAAAATTTTCCACTCTATTCATTACCTCCCGCGCTAGCTGCGGATCGTTCTTCATTTTTTCCTCTAAGGCAGGAGGAACGACAATAGATTTACCGCCAATCGTAGAACTTATTCTTGCCTGTACTTTCGGGTCAGACATAGCAGGCTCCGGACCAGACGGTTTCCAGTCTAAAACTGACTTATACATATTATCAGTAAAATATTTTTCCCACGGATAATCATTACACCCCCATAAAGATCCGTCAGTTTTTAAGGTATCCATAACATTATAGTACGCTCCAGGAAATCTTGACTTCCACATATCCTCAAATGAGCTAACTTCTTTCGCCCCGCTTAATTTTTCTTTAAAACTCATATTATTAGCGGCAGTTGTTTTTTGATTTTCCAAAGTATTTTGATATACTCTTTCCAACATTCTATTGTAAATAAAAATATTTACAAAAATACTGGTTTAATGATATTAAAAATCATTAAATCAGCATTCCCATACAAATCGTTAAATAACTGTATCAAATCCCTTTCTGTTAAATAAATCATTTACACAACCATTAAACATAATGACCTAAAAGCAAATCCTGAAGCGTATTTCGTCCATAACCGCTATGCTGATTTGATAACTTTCCCACTCCAAAAAATGACTTTAAATTTGTCTTGCTTTTATTTATTCCTGTCATTCCTGAAAAAAGCCGTATAAGTCCCTGATAATTATTTCCTATACGCATGGTCACCCCTCCTGAAATTTATAAAAAACATTTTACTACATTAACATATTAATATAAAAAGAACCGTCGCTGTCATTACTTTCAGAGCTTTCGCTTCCTGAAACCTGACCCATACGCTGTTGCGCTTTTTTAAGCATCGCCTCAACCTTAGCCACTTCCGCCTCATCGCACATGCCTTTGGCAGCGCCACTTTTACAGTCAGATAAATCTTTGTTAAGTAAACTAATAACAATACGTATTTCCGCCGCTGTTTTCGCCGAAGCGAGCTGTCTCGCCCTTTTCGCCTCATTAAATACCACCGATCCGCCGGAAGTCTCATACTCCATATTACCGTCTTTATCAATCGTAACTTTCATACTTTGAAAACCTTTGATATTTTCCTTCGCGTCCTCTAAAGCAATATCAGCCGATTCAAGCATATCATAAAGGTTATTGAGTTTTTCATTATCTTTCAGACAGTCTTTGAGATAACTGTTTGAAATATCAGCGATACCTTTATTGACAACCTCATATTTTTCCGATAAATATGACATTAAATCGTCAACACTTTCAAATTCGGATTTATTTGAGGTATTTATATTATTTGAAGTTTTATTTGTATAACTATTCGTATATTTTACATAATCACTTTTTTCGCTCTCAACTACATTATTATGTTTCTTTTGAGTGTTATTGGTAAAATCTTTATTATAACCTCCATATACGTTTGTATAATTATTAATTCCTGAAACAGCCATAGCTTTTTCCTCCTTTTTATAGTCTCAAAATATTAGTTCTTTAACATTACAGATAATATAAATCTATCATCATTTATAATACAATCTATATCTCCGGAGTATTTCTTCGCACGGTTTCTGATATTTCTAAGTCCTATACCTTGCGATTTACTTTCTTCCTTTGTTGATATAGGGTATCCGCTTTCTTTGTCAATTTTCACAATTCCGTCAAATCTGTTTTATATCTCGATAAAAAATAGATTCCGTTTATAAAAAGACCTGATTGATATAAAAGTTTCTGAATTTGGAAATTTTACGCTCATTCTTTTACAAGCCTCTATGGCATTGTCTAAACCGTTGTTTAAAATAATTCCTATATCATAAGACTGTATATTAACGCTCTCCGGCAAAATAAAACTATCAGCGTTAAGTTTAATATTTTTTATTTCTTTTTCCGCAAATCTAAATTTATTGTTAATTACAGTGTCACTAACAGCGTTTCTCGTACGCTCTCAATTATCCAATTGTTCCACAGCATGATGTATACCCTCAAAATACTTTTTAATTTCCTCATCTTCTTTGCCGCCTGACAAATATTTTCTTTGTAGCAAATTCTGTAGCACTTCCATATTATTTTTCATATCGTACTTTACAGAACGTATATCGTGCTTTACAGAACGTATATCGTCATACAAACGTTCCATTTCTACCATTGAGTTACGCATCTGAATAATTTGATTCTCCAAAATAATCTTATCTGTCTGTTCCCTTTGCGGTTTGACCATATTCTGATACAATTTAAAACTAAACACTATGGATATGAGCAATACAACAGTAATTATAGGAATAAGAAGATATAAAGACGGATGCTTATTATATAGCAATATTGAGGAAATACCGCATAATTCAAAAAATAAAAATAATTTTTTAAAAAAATTGAAGTGGTAGTGTTATTTTTCTTGAAAAATGACACGATAACGAAAATTTTAACTTTAAAAAATTATTTTTAATATCCTTTGTGCGGTGTTTCCTTGATTGCCGTTTTCAACCGTTATCATAATAAGCCGTATTAAAACAGCTATTAACAAACCGGCTATTAACGAAAGCAAATAAAAAACATTTCTTTGTTTAGGTTATAGTTATTTTGATAGCGGTAACACGACGTTATTTTTTTCAAAGTAAAAATAAGTATTCCGCATTGTATAAAACATACCATAATTAAAGAAAAAAATATTATAATATTTACATCTGTCAAATATGTATCTCCTGATATTATTTCCCTGTTTAAAAAAACCATCGTATCAATACTAAAATTACATACGCACATAAAACTATACGCTGTAAAAAGCGATAACTCCCTCAAAGCCATAAACTAAATGACCATAAATACTTTCAATAATATATTTCCCTTATACCAAATCAAAGAAAATAAAAATAAAATAAACGCTGATATTAATAGTTTTATAGTCATAAGTATCTCATTAGAGAGAAATACATATCCAATTAACCTTATAATTATCCATATTATTCCGACAGCGTGTTTACTTCATTGTATATTTAACAGTTTTGGCTGGGCAAAAGCACGAAAAAGATATTGTATACAGTATCCCTTAAAAAGATACAACAAAATATTAATAACATCAACCAACAAATCAAACATGGAATATACCCCCATTTCGCAAAAACCTCATATAATGTTTTACGAAATCCTGATATTTTTCTCTTGCCAGATAAACTTTATCACCGTTCATCAGATAGATATTTTCAGAGTCATATTCCGATATATATTCCATATTTACCAAATATCCTCTGTGACAGCGATAAAATCCAGAACCAACTTTTTCCTCAACCTTAGACATAACACCATAAAATTTAATTATTTCTCTTTTTGTGTGTACCACGATTTTGCGAGTCTCACTTTCCATAAACAAAATATCATTGATATTAAGAGAGATACTTTTGTCTCTTGTTTTTATAAAAAGGCGATGTATTTCCTCACCCTTATTTTTATTAATTTTTTCTATCGCTCGTTCAATCACCTCTTTCAATTTTTCTTTTCTCACAGGTTTGACTAAATAATGAAAAGCCGCTACGTCAAACGCTTGAAAGACATATTCTTTTACGCCTGTTATAAATATAATGATAGTATCTTCCCCCCGATTACGTAACTCTTTCGCGGTTTCAATTCCACTCATATTTTCCATTTGAATATCAAGAAAAATAATGTCAAATTTTACATATGATTCTAATAAATCTCCGCCTGACAAATATTGAGATATATTACAGTTTGGTAGAATATCTTTTATCATATCCTCAATCTGCCTCACTATTATCTTTTCATCATCACAAACCGCAATCTGAAACACATAATCACCTATATCCTTTTATCGCTCTCATTCTTTATATCGTTACTTTTTTTATATTTTGAACCAAAATGTAATGAAACCGCTTTGAAATGTAATAAACCGTTTTTTATATAGTATGTTAATAACCTTAAAAACAAATAAGTCAGGCGGCTGAAAATCTTTTTCAACTCGCCTGTTTATGTTTTTCAATTTCACTTACTATATAAAATTTTTTTACAACTTTACCATGCTATATTATACTAACCTCATAAAAAAATGGATATAACATATCCGCGTAGCATAAAAAACAAAAAAATTATTTTACTCTAAATTTCCCAAATCGTAAGCAATTCTCTCTACGCTTTCGATTTTTGTCTCACAAATACCTTTCATTTCGCTGAAATATCGCTATGAATAACATTGTTGGTCTAAACGACTGGCTTTCGCGAAGAGAAAGTACTGATTTTTTTGCCACCGCTTTTATAAAATATTTTTTTGTTTTTATACATTTTTATCTTCTTTTTAATGAGAGTTTAATATTAAATAGTGATTTATCATTTACCCATTATATTTTTTTCATGTTTTATTTATCTTCCCTACAGCGTATCTGAAAACTAAAATACGCGCGAAAAATTATAAAAAATAAAACGAAACAGAAAGGCTTTTCTGTTTAATTAAACCGTTTTCGTTTATTTTTTAATAATTTTTTGGTTATTTCGCGTATATAACTGATAGCTTATGATAGTTTTCAGATACGCCCTAATTATAAATAGCCTTTGCATACATCAATCCACTCATAATAATTAGAGTATTTTTCCAGCTCGTCTATAGTTAATTCTATAGCGCTATTACCGCTTCCGCAAGCTGGAAAAACCGTGCCAAACCTTTTTAATGATTTATCAAGGTAAACAGTTACCATATCATTGACAGCAAATGGGCAGACTCCTCCTACAGCGTGTCCAATCATCATTAATACTTCATCAGGCGCTAGCATTTTAGCCTTTGTTTTAAACCTCGCCTTATATTTGGGATTATCAATTTTAGCGTCGCCCGCGGTAACAATTAAAATAGGATTTCCGTCAACCATAAAAGAAAGTGTCTTGGCAATTCGACAAGGCTCGCATTTTAAAGCTTTCGCCGCCAGTTCAACAGTGGCGCTTGACACGTCAAATTCCATTATTCGATTTTCTATACCAAATTTCTTAAAATATTCCTTTACAATATCTATCGACATATATGTAGACCTCCTTAAACTCTCTATATAATTAACTGGATAAAATATTGTGTTGTAAACCTCGCAAATATTTTCAAACATCCTATTATAGGAATTGGGAATATCCCCGCGAAAACGAATAGGATGTTTTTCCTCCAAAATTATTTCCCTTCCATTCAAAATCATTAACAATTTTCCTATAGCCACAAAAATATATTCCTCAACACCACTGTCATGTTCATCTGAATTATGTGAACATCCAAAGTCAAACTCCATAAAAAATCTCTCCATACCGCGTACAGGGGCATAAGTAAATAGAGTATACACTTTCATTTTCCCATTATCTTTTAAGATATAATCTTATTTTTATTAACACTTGTAATAATGTAATCCGCCTGCCGTTCGTCTAAAAAAGAAGAAAGAGGTGTACCTGTAACTATTTTTTTCTAAAAAGCCGTAATTATGGGAACTGACTGCCCTGGCTCAATTTGTCCCAGCATAGGCTTTGTAACCTTTGTAATATGCGAGACTTCATCTAAACTTAAATTTCTTATCATTCTTATTACTTTCAGTTTTTCTCATTTTGTTAAAATGGGTAAATCCACATTAGTTCCTTTTGTTTGTATGTCATAATATATTATAACACCTTTTTTTATTTTCAAGATATAATAAAAAAAATTATAACAAATAAAAACCAATCTATCAAAATAAAATTATTCTATAGATTGGTTTTTGTTTACAATAATTCCATTTATGACAATTCACGAAATTTTTAGCGAAAAACAATAAAAGGATCGTTTGATATATCAGGTTTATTATAGTTTTCTTGTTTATTCTTTTATTGTTTCACTATAATAAAAAATTTACGTTCTCATCTCCATATTACAATTCATTTGCATTTCCCATTTTTTAATTACACTCACTTTTTGAAAAGCTATCCAAAAAATATTAAAAGATTCAGGCTATTCTAATGCTTTTTATTAATTCATAGGATCTTTTAATTTTTTAATCGGCTTATAAAGCGAGTTTGTAAATATTACATATATCCTCTAAACCAAGTTTTTTAAAATTACCCGTGGTTCCTCTTCCAATAAGACATTTTTCAGCCATTTTCTTAAAATCAGAACTATCAATTTCAACCTCCGATAGTCTGATAGGAAGATCAAGAGATTTATACCAATTTTCAAGACGTTTAATCATCTCTGTGATTATTCTCTCTTTCTCATTATAAGCAAAATCAATATCAAATACTCTATGAGCGAATTGAATAAATTTATCGATATTTTCTTTATAAACATATTTAATCCAAGCTGGAGTAATAATTGAAAGTCCCGCACCATGAGTAAGATTATATAAAGCACTAAGTTCATGCTCTATATGATGAGACGCCCAGTCGCCTATTCTTCCCGTATTTAAAAGGCCATTATGAGCGAGCGTTCCAACCCACATAATTTCCGCCATTATGTTATAGTCATACTGTTCATTCACAGCTATAGGAGCGTTTAAAATAACTGTTTTCATAGACGCCTCAAGAAGCCTGTCTGTAAAATCTACTTTATCAACCTGTGTAAAATATCTTTCCAAATTGTAAAATTTTTATAATGATGCATTGGATTGTATAAGGAGATGAGAAGTATGTTAAATAAAAAGGGCCAGCGGGAACTGGCGTATGTGGTTA
>CAJTVH010000087.1 GCA_910579745.1 uncultured Clostridia bacterium
CCGAATGCACTACCGAATGTTATAGTAATAATACTATATGTGTATATATTTTTCTCAATATATTTTTATTGACACATATTTTCCTTGATGTATTTTTTCTTAATACATCTCTTTCTTAATATGTTTTCTTGCTGTATATTTTTTACTACTACAATTTTTTTTACTATTATAAATTCTTCACTGCTACAAACATATATAAATCTACAAGTACATATACTTTTGCGACTACAAATACATAGTATCTATCTTTTTTGTTAAATATCCAATCAAAACCATAATACACTTTATTTAACACTTTAAGCCATATTACAAACGTTTTAATTCTCAAAGGTACAAATACTCATATTTAACCCAAAAACATTTTAAATCGAATATAATAGGGTAAATACAGTGTCTTAAATATTAGCTCTAATCTTGTAATTAGTAATGTGATTATCAACCCAACCATTACTCGACTATTATACTACAGTTGCCAGCATAACCGCTTTTAATTATAAAATACTCAGCCTAATTTTACAACCTGTCTTAAAACGTACAAAACTATGTATATTTTTGATTTTATATATTTAAAGTATATTTATACTCTTTAACACAAAAAACGTCTCATAGGCTAATATTTGAGTAAATAGGGGTGCTGTGAGTCTGCTGTGCGGGCAACAGGCTAATATAACTTGTCATTGTCTTGCTTGTTATTGTGATTGTATTATCTCTTATATTATTCCCGCTCATTGTCTAAGTCAGTGTTTTGGCTGTCACTGTCTTTGCTGTTGTTAGTGTTTTGGTCGTCAAATACATTGATATTGTTGTTAATGCAGTATTTAATACAATTAATAATATAACTATTACGACTATTAATATTTTTATTATTTATATAAGTGTCTAATATTTCAGCATCTGCGATTTTTATTTTTATTCCATAATTCTTATAAGTCTTATCTGCGTATTTTTTTTTGCTCTTTTCTGGGCTTCCGTTTGCATTTGTTTCACGTCCTTATTAATGTTATGTGCAAATTGCATAAAATAAATATCATTACAACCGATACAACTGTATGCTATTTCTTTAAAAAACACTTGCAAAATATCGGTTGTAATGATATAATAATATCAAGATAAAGGTAAGGCAATCAACAAATACAACTTAATTATAACCAACAATTTTATTGCAAGGCTTTGGCGAGCAAACTCAATAAACTGTTCCATTCAATATAATTACTCTGTTTTGTTACAGCCAGCTTTACTTAAAACATATCACGACTTAATAAAATTGTCAAGCGTGATAATTTGAACCTTGAAAACTGAATATAGACTTTACATATTATCTTTATTTATGGTATAATATAATATATTTACACTTAAAATATGTTGAAAGTAGGTGACAATATGACGGAAAAAGAAATGTTAAAAATATCTATTGAAGAGTTTGATAGAATACAAGATTATATGTTATCTTGTGAAAAAAATTCTGAAGTATATAAGAAAATGAAAAGACGTTATACGGCTTTAAAAGTTATATTAACAAGCTCAGGAGTTAATCTTACAGAATTAGATATAATAAAAGAATAATAAATAACCAACCATAAATAAAAACGGTGTAAAGTCTATATTCAAGACTCTACGCCGTTTTTATTTTGATTACGTTACAAGTTGTATTAAATTCTAAAAAATCAGAATTTAAAAGAGTTTGTAAAGCTCTAAGAATAAGGAATAAACCAAAGTGAAAAGTAAAAAATATTGTATGGTATATTTTAACAAATTTATTTTACCATATTATAAAAACTATTTCAAGTAAAAATTTCTTATTAATAAAAAATTGTGTAATATTTGAACTTTGAAAACTGAATAGGTATGTATAGTAGAGTATATCAATAATATATCAGCGATTTGTTTATGTTGGACTTACAACCAAAGATATGATATAATAATGTTTAATGATATATTCTATGTAAAGGTGGTGTAAGTATGGCTATTACTACAAATCAGGAATTAGCACAGGCTGTTAATATAGCGATAAAAGAATCAGGTTATAAAAAATCTTATATAGCTGATAAATTGGAAATCAGTAGACAAGCATTTTCTAACTTTATGAGTAAGCAAAATTTTAGTCTTGATGACGCAAATAAAATACTTGAAATTATAAATAAAAAAACAGTTACAGAAATTCACGAAAAAAATTAAAAAAAATTCATTAAAACGGTTGACAAATATTAAAATATCTGCTATAATATAATTAAGTTAAAGGAAAGCAATAAAAAAGACGGATTGAAAAGTTTACCCGCTTGCTCAATCCGCCTAAATCAACAAATAGTGTAGTAAATACACCATTAACATATTCTATTATACATATCTATTCAGTTTATGTCAAGGTGTAAATTCCGCACAATTTCCTTTAATAAGTACCAAAGCAACACTTTGCACATTGACAATTAAATAAAAAGCTAATCACTGAAACGATTGCGGCGACAGGGTTGAGATACTCTCAATAGCGTGTCGGCAGGTGTGGCGATAAAACCCACACAAAAACGCTATTATAATATTAATTGTACCAATGTAAAGTAAAAACAAACAGCTTGACTTAATAATATTTTATATGTTATTATTAAGTTAAAGACTGGGAAAGGAAGTTTGAGAATATGGAAAACGAATTATTGCAACAAATTTTAATGGCTGTAACAGACTTAAAGCAAGATGTAACAAGCTTAAAGCAAGATGTAACAAGCTTAAAACAAGATGTAGCAAACTTAAAACAAGACGTGGCAGATTTAAAACAAGATGTAACAACCTTGAAACAAGATGTAACAAAAATCAAAGCTACACTTGAAACCGAAACAAATAAAAATCTCGGATTGACTCTTGAATGTGTTACGGGGTTAATAGACAAAACAAGCGACTACAAGGAAATGTCAATTAAGGTTGAAGAAAACGATGATAAAATAAAAATGTTAAGTAATGTCGTACAAGGACATTCTGAAAAGTTTAGCAATCTGAAAGAAGCATTGTAAGGGTAAGAAGTGCAAGATAAATGTTAAAGTGTTAGTTTACATAAATGTAATGTATTTGTATTTATAAAGGTTAAAAAGGGAGGGTGTTTATTGGCACCAGTTAGTGAAGCAAAGAAAAGGGCTAATGCAAAATATGACAAAAAGGCATATGATAGTATACTTGTTAAATTTCCAAAAGGAACAAAGGAGAAGATAAAAGAAACAGGGCAAACAGTTAACGGTTTTATTGTACAAGCCGTTAATGATAAATTAAACATAAAAAAGTAGGTATATAGAACCTACTTTTTTTATATCTTTTTATACACGTATATAATTGTATAAAATAAACAAATATGGCATATTATACACGTATATATTTGTAAAATATTACGTCTTGAAAAGACAAGTATATACGTGTATAATATAATTAAGTTAAGGGAAAGAAAATAAACAAAATCCAATTCCTTAATAATAAATACCAAACTTTGAAAACTAATAGGTTCTTTAATCAATCAGTAAATACATCATTCTTAATTTAAAATCAATTTTACATTTCTTTTGACAGTATAATTTTTATACTTCTTAAATATTTTATATCAAATCAAATTAAGAACCTATTTAAAACAAATCAAAGTAAAACAAAAAAATTTAATATTAGGAATAAGTGGGAAGCCGTACCCACTATAATAAACGAAAGGTGCGGGGAACACCGACGCGCAAAAAAGCCCAGTCAGATTAATTGTTATAATGTGGCTATTCAAATATGAATAAGGGTTCCAAGCCCCAAAAACACAGAGGATAACAGAATTGATGATATAAATAAATTGTCAAGAATTTTTACAGAATAGAAAATATTTAAAATAAATCAAAATAATATTTAAAATAAAAAAAATAAATGTTATAATAAATAATAAGAGGGTGATATTTTTGCTGGCAAATAAAAAATACAAAGACTCAGTGTTTACAAGGCTTTTTAGTGATAAGAAAAATCTTATAGAACTGTATAACGCGATAGAAAACACAAACTACAGCGCAAACACCGATATTCAAATTAATACACTTGAAGATGTGCTGTTTATGGACAGGGTAAACGATATATCTTTTATAATTGACAGTAAATTTGTAGTATTGGCGGAACACCAGACAACAGTAAATTACAATATGCCATTAAGATTTCTAATGTATATAGCGAGATTGTATGAAAAAATGATTGACAATAAAGCTATATACAGAGAAAGTCTGATAAAGATACCAACGCCAGAATTTATTGTGTTATACAATGGGAAAAAGGAACAGCCGGAGAACCGGATGTTAAAATTATCAGACGCGTTTATTATTGAGAAAAGCGACATAAAGCTTGAGGTAATTGTAAAAGTAATAAATATAAATTACGGAAAGTCAAAAATTCTTGAAAAAAGTAAAAGTTTAAACGAATACAGTTATTTTATATATGAAATACAAAAATATCTTGATGAGGGGCTGCCGTTAAAAGAGGCGATAAAAAATGCGATTCAAGATTGTATAAAACAAAATGTACTAAAGAATTTTTTGGAGCGAAACGGGTCGGAGGTGATAAATATGCTTTATACTGAATTTGATATTGACGTTGCGAAAGAAGTATGGCAGGAAGAAGCAAAGGAACAAGGCAGACAAGAGGGCATTGTGCAAAGAAATAAGGAGATAGCGAAATCCTTGCTTGACATACTCGATATTGAAACGATAGCCAAAAAAACCGGCTTGACAGTACAGGAAATAGAAAAGTTAAAATAATATATTGCATAAACAAAAAAGAGAACTTCTAAAAAATTGTTTTCTTTTTTGTTTATTATAGGTATATGAAAGGGAAATTTTTGATAGAAAAATAGATTTGACAAGATTAATATTATATGGTAGCATAAATAAAAAAGGGGGAGGGTGTTTATTGGCACCAGTTAGTGAAGCTAAAAAAAGGGCTAATAAAAAGTGGAATAATGCGAATTATAAGCGATTTAATATTGCATTACCAAAAGAGGAAGCTGAAATAATTGATAAATATTGTGAAGTGAAGAACATATCTAAAAATAGTTTTTTTAGAGAAGCTGCCAAGGAAAAAATGGAACGTAATAAATAAATACGTTCTATTTTTGTATATGTCAATACACTTAAAAAGTGTATAATATATACAAAATATATATTAAATGATTGTGTATAATGTCAATAGACTTATACACTTAAATAGTGTATAATATAATCAAGTTAAGGGGAGTAAATAAAAAGACAGGTTGCAACCGCTACCAACGAAAAACAACCTGCCTAAGTCAACAACTTGAACAAGTCAAGAAGTGTATCTTTATTATATCATTTCTTTCAGACTATTTCAAGTCGAATTTTCCTTTAAACTAAAAATTAAATAACCGTAAGCGTGTTTTATAGTGGAGTGCTTAAAACATAGTAACAAGAGAGAATAAGGCTCTAAACGGAGGATAAAAACAAATATTTTGAAAAATTAAATAGCATTAGTGTAAAAGTGTAACGCACAAGCGGGAAAAAAGTTACACCGTGAGACGCCGGCACGCTGGTTACATCGGGGAGGATAGGACGCAGCCTATTATCAGATGTAATGGGGAAGTTACCTCAAACGGCAAAAATTTAATATGGTATATCCTTAATAAAGGGTTGAGGTTTTCAAGGAATTTTAGTAATCAAAAATTCTATCGGGAAGGGGTGACGACTGAACCGAGGCGGGAAAGATAATAAATATCGTTTTGCTGTTAATTTCGGTACGCAGCCAGTATGCTGAAAAGTTTTAAAAATGTTAGTGGTGGAAACAGACATAATTTAAAGCATAAGGAAGTAAGTAGCGCCGAAAGTTATAAAAATGGTTGTAGTTATTGGAGTAACGCTGTTAAAAAAATCTTTCTTATTTATTTTTTATATAACATAAAAAAGTTTAAATACAACCAATTTATATTATATAACAAGTAAATAATAGTTGTCAAGTTAAATAACTAATAATAAATAAAGAAGGAGTGTATTACTGTGAGATATTTTAGCAAAGTTTCTAACCTCAATGAATTAAGAGCCGAATACAAAAAGCTAATAAAAAAATATCACCCTGACAACGGCGGAAGCGTTAAAGCGACGCAAGAGATAAACAATGAGTATGAATCGCTGTTTTCTCAGCTCAAAAAAGGATTTGAAGCCAGTCAAGCGTCAGATAATTTTAATTTTGAAAGTGATACAGTATTAAGAGATATAATAAACAAGATTATCAATTTTAATATTGATATTGAGATAATAGGCTGTTGGATATGGGTGACAGGTGATACATATTCAGTTAAAGAAGAATTAAAAAGTTTAAAATTTCAGTGGAGCGGTAAACGTAAAGCGTGGTATTTCCATAGTGAACCATATAAAAAACGTACTAAAAAAATATTGCCGCTTGATGAAATTCGTAATTATTACGGTTCAGAGAAAGTAAACAGTAATAAAACAGATATTTTAAAAATCGCTTATAATTAATTTTATTGAAGTATAAAAGGTATAAACAATAGTTTGTGCCTTTTATTATTTCAATAAAAATAACAGAAAGAAAAAATTCAAATTAAAATCAAAAAGGAGTGCATTAATATGGTATACGAATATAACAACAAAATTTTAACTTTGAAAGCAATATCAGATATTTACGTTTATTTAACCGACGTTGCTACGGACTCGGTTCAAAGGGTTTTTATAACTGAGGTTGAGAAATTAAAGAAAATTGATTTTTGTTATTGAAATTATGAAATGAAAAAATTAATTTAAAAAATTTTAAAGGAGTGTATAATTATGAAAAAATTTATAGCGTGCGCGGCGATTTTGGTGGGAATAACAGTAATCAAGGCGGCGTTTTATTTGGAGAGTAATCAACCTGCGGAAAAAGAAATAATTTTTAAGGATTATGACTTTTACCCTTTAACCGGTTTGGTGACAGAGGCTAAAGGAGAGTTAATAACTGTAATCTGTCAGAACGGAAATGAGTTTCAATTTAGGGACAGCAGGGAAGATTGGGTAAAAGATGATATTTGCTCAATGATAATGATGGACTGCGGAACTAAAAACGTAAATGATGATATGGTTATTAAGGCGCGATATTCGGGTTATGTATCACTTGACGAAGCGGATAGCTGGGTGAAGTGATATATAAAAAATTTTATAGTATGGTTATATGATTAAATATAACCATTATGTATTATATCACAAGTAAATAAAAGTTGTCAAATAAATTATTAAAAATAAGAGAAATGTTAAGAATGTGAGGTACATAGAGGACACAAAGCGGAAATATATTTTATGTCCTCAGTTTATATTAATAAAACAATAAAATAATTAATGAGAATAAAAAAATAAAAGGAGTGTATAAACTATGGAAAAAATAAACAGCTTTTTAGGATTTACAGATGGTAAAACACCAATGATAAAAGCGAGAATTGAGAAAACGCTTAGCAAATTAACAAGATACGAGGGGAAAGTATACGATAATAAAACTTTTATGCTGCATTTACTTATAAATGAGGGCGGGACACCGGAAAAAGCGGAAAATGTGGTATGTTACAGTAAGCGTACCGAAAGCGGTTACACGAAGCCAAAAACAGAATACAGAATATGGCATAAAGACGGTTTTTATATAACTGTCACTAAAACAGAGTATGATTTTTATAATTATTGTATGGAAAAAGGTTTTACAACCGCTGAGGCTGTCGAGGCATATATAGGAGAGGAAGTGAAAAGGGAAGAGGAAAGGCGGGGAGCCGAGAAAGAGGAAGTATTAGAAAAAACAAGGCGGGAAGAGGAAGAAAAAGCGGAATTTGAGAAAATAATAAAAGACGGAATCGCTTCTGTTACTGATGAGGAAATGGAGTTAGCGAAAAATATTTTTTTAGATATAAATAAAACGTACAATGTAAAATACTGCGAAGAACTTATAGCGTTAATCAAAAATTTTGATTTTCCGGCGTGCGGGGAGAGAGTAATATCTATTTTACATAATGAGAATAAAGCGAGTATTAAAGTCTTTGAGTGTATGACGGGGTTA
>CAJTVH010000088.1 GCA_910579745.1 uncultured Clostridia bacterium
ATTCATTATACTCCGAAACATTCAAGCTGGCTTAATATGGCAGAAATTGAAATTGGCATTATGAGCCGCCAATGTCTGTCTGAATACCTTCCTACAAAAGATAAAATAGAACTTTTTGTTTCAAAATGGTGTTTTGAACGAAATAAAAAGTTGTATAAAGTTAATTGGCAATTTTCTACATCTGACGCAAGAATAAAATTAAAAAGACTATATCCAATTATTGAATAATCAAACTTTTTACAGTACTAGGGCATATCTGAAAATTATCATAAGCTATCAGCTATATACGCGAAATATCCAAAAAATTATTAGAAAATAAACGAAAACGGTTATTTTTTTATAATTTTTTGGATATTTTAGTTTTTAGGTACGTTTTAATAATTTTTTTGAAATATTTGACAATTATATGTATTGATGTTATTATTAATTTTAAAGAATAATTTTATTAAGAAGTTATGTTTTATAAAATTATATATTGAGGTTATAGCGCTATGGATAAAAATTAAGAATGGCAATTTAAGTAGCTACTCTTGTGTAGGTTTAGAGTATTTTTGTGGGATAAAAATACGAATAATCTTTGACCTATTTTAGTGAAATATTAATGCAAATAAAGTTTGATTTTTCTATAATGAATTGATGTTTTATAATCTATAGTGCTGTTGTTTGTTTGACATAGATTTGCTATGTCTTTTTTTACGCTTTATGTATTATAAAATATTTTGTGTTATTATTTTAATAAGGAACTTTAAAAGATATTAGAATGGATTTGAGAAGCAAAATATACGTGAAAAATTGTAAAAAGTAAAATAAATAAGAAGGAGTTTATATTTTTGAAATTTTTTAGAGCGTGTCTGAAAACTAAAATGCGCGCAAAAAATTATAAAAAATAAAACGAAACAGAAAGGCTTTTCTGTTTAATTGAACCGTTTTCGTTTATTTTTTAATAATTTTTTGGATATTTCGCGTATATAACTTATAGCTTATAATAGTTTTCGTATACCCCCACCCTAGATAAAAAACGTTTCTATGATTTAAGGAAATTTATCATTTACGTAGTGTTAGATACAGTTACAGAGTTTTCATATACGTTCTAATTAATGTTTATAAAAATATTTAAATTTTATTATGGAAAGGATAGGTTTTTTAGTATGCGATTAAATTAAAATTCTTTTTAGAGCGTATCTGAAAACTAAAATACACAAAAAAATATGGAAAATAAACGAGATTGAATCATCTTCATTTTATTTTCATCAAAATTTTAGACATTTTAGCTTATAAAATCGTATGAAATTTTCAGATAATTGAGGTTTTATACAATTTTAACAATAGTTATAGAGTTTTCATATACGTTGTAGGTAAAAATATTTTTTTGATGTTTATAGTGCTATTGGTAAGTGTAATTAAGTTTATATTTTTATGGAGGCGGAAAATGAGAAAAGTTTTCAGTTTTTTTGTGGTTTTTGTTTGCTTTATAAATATGTTTTTGCTTTTTAATAATTTTTGTTTCGCTGAAACAAAAGATGAGTTTATACAGGTAAGCGCGGGTGAGAGCCATTGTATAGCTTTAAAATCAGATGGAACAGTATGGGCGTGGGGCAGAGGAATAGAGGGACAGCTTGGAAACGGTAGATTTCAAAACAGTACGATACCTGTTCAGGTTGAGGGATTGGAGAATATTAGTAAAATTTCGGCTGGAGGGAAACATAATCTGGCAATGAATGTAGACGGCGAGGTATGGTCATGGGGATGCAACAACTATGGACAGCTTGGAAACGGTTCACATGGGAACCGAGCAACTCCTGTTCAAGTAGATTACTCAAAATGCTCTCCTTACACAATAGCGTGTAATATTGAAGCAGGTTATGAGCATAGTTTAATACTCACATATGATACAGTGCTATCCTTTGGAAGAAATAAAGAAGGACAGCTTGGAGACTCAAGTTTTGGATATGAAAAACAAAGAGTAGGAAATGTCAGAGGTTTTTCTTATAAAGATGGAAAAAATATTAATTGTATAGCGGCGGGAGGAAACAGAAGTTATTTAGGAGTATTATATAGAAATGATGACAATATTTCTAGTATATTATTTTATGGCTGGGGGGAAAATATAGCGTTTGAGCCAAAAGTTTTGTCAGAAAATAACATATATGGTGAAAGTTGTTTGGTCGCAGGAGGAAATAATTACGCGATCGCGTATAAAGATGGGTTTGAGTATTATGATAATGATATTGTGAAAAGCTATAATTTAAAAGACTTAATTAATCTTAGATTAGGATATGATTTTGGACTCGCTCTTGACAGGTTGGGAAATGTATATACTTTTGGAAATAGTTTTTATGGAGATAAAAAAGTAAATTCACAACCAGTTAAAATAAATATAAGTAATATAAAGAGTATGACGGCGGGAAAAGATTTCGCTGTATTTATTGACAATAACGGAAGTATTTGGGGATTAGGGGCTAATAATTGTGGGCAGTTGGGTACTGGTGATACAAAAGATGCCGATTCTCCCGTTAGTTTGAAAGCGACTGATTTTACGGCTAATGATACGGCTTATAAAGTATCAGTTGGAAATGGTCATAATCTTTTTATAAAGAAAGACGGAACAGTATGGGCATGGGGAGAAAATACTTATGGGCAACTTGGTAATGGAAGCAATGAAAACAGCGATTATCCTGTTCAAGTTGATAAACTTACAGATGTGGCGGAAATATCCGCGGGAGACGGTTTTAGCGTCGCTATAAAAAAAGATGGAACAGTATGGGCATGGGGAAAGAATAACAGAGGACAACTCGGTAATGGAACCAAAATAGACAGTAATGTCCCTGTTCATGTTAATTTAGAATCTCAAGCTGTTACAATTTCAGCTGGTTACAATCATGTTTTAATGGTTGACAGTAATGAGATCGCTTGGGCATGGGGAGCTAATGACCTCGGTCAGCTGGGTGATAAAAGTTATATTGATAAAAGTAGTCCAGTTAAGATAAGTCTGACATGTGTTAAAAAAGTATCGGCTGGAAATGAAATAAGTATGTTATTGAAAAAGAGCGGTATATTATATACTTTTGGAAAAAACGATGTGGGACAGCTTGGAGGAGAAAGGCAATATAATAATAAGCCTGTGGAAATAGATGCGATGGTAAAAGATATTTCAGCGGGATTCTCACATATTTTGGCGTTAAAAAGTGATGGAACGGTATATGCGTGTGGTAATAATCGCAATTATACTCTGGGGATATTCACGACGGGAGAAGAATATATACCAACTTTAACTCAAGTTCCAGGGTTAAAAAATATAAGTAAGATAGTTTCGGGAGAAAATTGTAGTATTGCTCTGACAATGGATGGCAAGATTTTATTTTGGGGAGAAATTTTTGACATACTAGACAATAAAGGAACAGTTACTTCGGTGAACTCAAAAGTAAGAGAGCTTGAATTTGGCAATATTAAGGATGTTTCCGTTTTCGGATCGGGATATAGATGTCTTTTTATAGGAGAAGACGAATCGATTAAGGACATAGATGGAAATATGGTGGTGATAGACCCACGCAAACATTTTCCGGATAACGGAAGCGGAGTTTTGGAAGATCCATATTTAATATATAATGTTGGAGATTTCGATAAAATAAAAAATAATCCTAACGCTTATTATAAAGTTATGTCTGATATAGATTTTAAGGGAAGTAAAATAAAATCTATAGGCGACACTGTGAAGCCATTTAAAGGAACTTTTGACGGAAACGGGTATTGTTTGTCAAACTTTAAAATTGAGATGGGAAGCTATATGACAACAGGAAATGTTTTTGCTTATACCGAAAACGCGGACATAAAAAATTTAAAGCTTATAAGAGTAGGAGTATCTTGCTCAGGAAATATAGGGGCTTTGATTGGAAGTATGACAGGAGGAAGCGTATCAAATTGCTCAATGTATACAATAGGTCAGAATGTAAGCGGGAATACTTCGCTGGAATCGGCGTTTGTATATAGGAAAAACGGAAAAACAGCGATAAATAATTTAAATTTTGGAAATCTTGAGACATTAAAAGGTTTTGAGAAGACAGTGCCGATAAATAGAGATAAAGACTATGATTTTATTTTAACATCAGAGGGAAATCAATATGTAAAAGCGGTTATTTATACAATTACATATGATACGGCTAAAATAAAAATAACAGGAATAGGAAAGGGTTCAGAGAGGAGAAGTGAGTTTGGAATTGAGACGGATGAAGATATTGAAATAATATCACACGCGAACGGGACGATAAAATTCCGTGTAAACAGAGATGAAAGAAATTGGTCGGGGATTTTAGGGAACATAAAATTCAAGGCGTTAACGGACGGCGAAACGACAATAAAATTACAAGCGGAGTAGGAAAGGAGAAAAAAATGATAAGAATAAAAAGAATTATATCAAAAGCGCTGATATTGATAATGTTTATACAGGTTATAGGTGTAGACGGGAGGGGTGTGTTAGCGGATATTTTGGAGGAAATCGAGATAAGAGAGGAGGAGAAAGGATATTTTGAGGAAAATGCTGGTGAGGGGAACACTGTGGATGGAGAGGATGAGACAGAGACAGAGGAAATAAGTGAGAAATTTACAGGGGAAATGACTGAGGATGAGTATAACAATGAGACGGGAGAGGAAAATGAGCGGACTTATGAGAGGGAAGAGGAGGACTTTGATTTTAATGACGAGCTGACGTCAGGGGGAAGTATAGAAATCGAGAGGTATGATATTGAGACGGGAGAGCTCTCGGAGGAGTGCGTGAGGATTTTAGGAGAGGGTAATTATAATACTCTCAAAAGATGGGAGAGGTATACGCTCACGGCTGAGCTTGGGTTAAGAGAGGATATAATGGAGAAGTGCGCGGAAAAGGGATTGTCCGTAAGGGAATCATATGTGTACGCGGTAATAGCGCAGCAGCTTGACGTGAGCTTGCTTGACGCGGTGAGAATGGTGTCGGCGTTTGGGAGCGAGAGAAAGGGAAAAGAAGAGGCGGCGGCGTTTAGGTACGCTAAGGTGGATTATGGATTTATGAGAGAGGAGGAGACGAGAAAAACGCTGATTGATTTATTGATTAAGGGAAACAGCTGGGAAAGCGCGCTGAACGCTTATGTGGTCAGCAGAGCGCTTGGTATAGAGGCTATAGAGGCGCTCGAGAGATATAGAGAGGGAAGCGAGGAGTATGAGAGACACGAGGAGGAGATATGGAAAGAGAGAGAGGAGCTGGGACTTTTAGACGCAGGGGTAACGCTTGCGGACAGCGGTGAGGAGGAAGAGTACAGGGAATATTTGGAGGGGCCGTTTAATATGGAGAGGAACGCTGTGGAGAGCGTGGACACGAGAAAAGGAACGTTGGAGTATACGGATAGTATAGTGAGAATACCAGGGAGAAACGGGCTGGACATAAATATAAATATGTCGTATAGCTCGGGAGAGTATTACGACAGTGAGACAAAAGAGGGATTATACGGAACAGGGTGGAATATGGGAGGTTTCACAAGACTGGGAAGAGAGGACAGGGGAAGCTGGAGATCAGAGGAGCCAAACTACGTGGTGTTCGCTGATGGGTCAAAATATGATTTTCATTGCAGGGCAAGCGGAGATAGAAGGTGGATAGAGCTTAGGGGGTATAATTTTAAGGACGTGAGCGCGTATTATGACGAGACCGGAGTGGTGAGAAACGCGGTATATAAACTATTGTATAAGGAAAAGGGCAGAATAGAGTATTTTGATGAAAAGGGAAGAATACTGAAAGTTGAGGATAACTATGGAAACAAGATAACGTTTGATTACAGCGCAGAGGAGGGAAGAGGAACGACAAAGGAGAGGACGCTGATAACGGGAACGAGAGGGGAGCAAGTTGAAATAACGGCGGTGACGACAGGTACGGGAAGAACGGAGACGTATAAATTGCCGCTGAACAGACAAATTACGTATACATATGAGAAAAAAAGCGAGAGCAAAACGTGGATATTAACGGGAAAAACAGACGAGGAGGGAATGACGACAACATATGAGTACGAGTACTTGGGAACGGGAAAAACAGCGAACGGTGTGAGCGCGTTTCTGACACGGATAAAATTTCCGACAGGGCTGGAAAGCGTGTACACAGGTGAGAAATATACTGACGAGGGAGTCAATTTATACAGGGTGAGGACGAGAAAAGACGTTATGGGAGGAAAAAGCTATAACGAGAAGAGTTATAGTTACTCGGCAAGCGTTTTCTCAAAGTATACGGATAGGTACACGGTAAAAGTACATGACGGGGTACGTGGTGACACGGAATACGGATATATATACGGAGCCGGGGATTTCACCGTGAAAAGGGAAAACGAGGAAATAAAATATGAGTACAGCGCGCTTGTGGCGGGTTATCCGTGCCCGTCAAGGGTGACAAGGAAAAAAGACGGAAGGGAGACTGTGGAGGAATACAGATATGATGGAAAAAATGTGAGTAAATACTGGGGACCGGAAAGTAAGATGGGGATAAACGAGACGAACAATGAGATAAGTATGACATACAGCGCGAAGACAGGAATTTTAAAGGGAAAATACACACAGACAGGAAAGAGCGATTATGTGATAAAGGAGGAGAACAAGCTTACGGAGGGAGAGGAGAGCGTTAGGGAGAGGGTAATATCAAGGACGGTAAAGAATGTTGGGTATGTGGCGGAGAAAGTCACGAGGTACGAGTATGACGAGCATGGGGATGTTACAGAGATAAAAGAGTATAAGGACGGAAAGGGGAGTGATGAGAGAGAGGCGGTAAAAACCCGAATAGAGAGAGTTTATGACAGCGGTTTAAACTGTACGGTGAAAACGACAAAAGGAGGGATAACGGTAACGGATAGATATAACGTGTATGGGGAGAGGCTGAGCGAGACGGACGGAAACGGAAACGAGACGGCGTATACGCTGAACAAATACGGGGACATAACAAAAATAACATACGCGGACGGCGGCGAGGTCAGGAGGGAGTATGACTATAAAAATAACACGCTGAGAGAAACGGACGAGAATGGGAACACGATGGAGTATAAGTATGACGGAATAGGAAATCTCGTGAGCGTGACGGATAAAAGCGGTAAAAGAGAAATAGAGAGCAGGGTGTATGACGGGGGATACAGGCTAAAGGAAAGGAAAGAGGGCAATAAGATAAAAAATGTTTTTGGGTATGACAAAGACGACAGGAAAATAAGCGTGGACGTATATGACATATCGCTGTCAAAAACAATATATAGTGAGAGAAACGTGTATACGGGAAACGAGAGGGGACTGATGATGGAAAACAAGATTTTAGGGGGAAATGACGGAACGGAGGAAATAACAAGTTATGAGAGGAGTGATTTGGCGGACAGGATTGTTGAGAGAAGCGACAGGGGAGTGAAAACAAACTATGAGTACGACAGGGCGGGAAGAGTGACGAGAGAGATAAGAGGTGGGTTAACGGTAAACTATGAGTACGACGCCCGAGGAAACATGATAAAACAGAGGGACAGCATGGGCGCGGAGTATATAAACGAGTATGACGGGCTTGGCAGAAAGAAAGCGGAGACGGACGCCAGCGGGAACAAAACGGAGTATTATTATGACGACTTAAACAGGCTTATCGAAAAAAAGACGCCGTTTGATAAAGAGACGGGAGAGATGAGCGCGGTTAAGTATAAGTACGACAAAAACGGGAACGTGACGGAGGAAAGGTTAAAGGTAAAAAAAGATAACGAGGGGGGAGGAGAGAGAGTAATAAGAAACGAG
>CAJTVH010000089.1 GCA_910579745.1 uncultured Clostridia bacterium
AGAAGACCTATTATTCCCTCCGATATTGAGCTTGAGAAAAACCATAGAGCGAGAAGCGCTAAATTAAGGGTGGTAGAAAAATTATAAAATCAGGAGTGTTGAATTATGAGCAGAAGAGGAAGAAAAAATTCAGATAAAATGTACTCAAAGACTTATTATAGCTATGGATCAGAGGCGTATAAATATTATCCTGAAGTTGAATACGACAGACGCAGGCGTAGGAATTTACCCATTGAAAGAAAAGTGGGAAAAGCGGAAAAATATAAAAAAGCGATGAGGAATAAAACTCACTATGAGTTTGTAAAAGAGAAAAAGGGAGATTTCAGAATTTGCTTTTCAATTGGTACGTTATTTACGTTTATTTTAGCTTTTGTTTGTCTCTTTGCTATTAATACTCAAAAGGAATCAGAAATTAACGCTAATATTTCTGAATTGAAGAAAATAGAAGAGGCTAATTCTGTTCTTCAGGCTGAAATCGCTAAAAACATAAATCTTAAAGAAATTGAGGAAATCGCTAAAACAAAGTTGAATATGCAAAAACCAGCTTCACATCAGATTGTATACATAAATATACCAAAACAAAGCTATACGGTTTTACATGACACTGTGACAGTTAAAAAAGAGGATGATTTTAGCTTAACAAGTATTTGGAACAATTTAATGGGTGATTGAATTTATGAGAGAAGATATTGATGAAAAAAGAAAAAGAGTTCCAAGAAGAAAAAGAGTATCGCAAATAAAAATTAAAATCGCTAAAAAACTCTATTTTTTTATGATGGTATTTTTTATTATACTTTTATATATTGGAGTATATAAAATTTATGATATTAAATATGTATCCGGTAAAAATGAAAATTATGAAACAAAAGCGATTTATAACCAAGTTAATAAAATTCAGGATAAAATTATTAATCCAAACAGAGGAGCTATTTTTGACAGAAACAGGCAAAGTCTAGCGGTAAGTCTTACTGTTTATAATATTGTTTTTGATATAAGAACTTTTGACTCTCTTAAAAGTGATAAAGAGAAACAAAATATTTTAGAGTCTTTGAATAAAACCATAGGAATAAGTATGGATGAGCTTAATGAGTATATTAAGAAAGATCAATCTGGCAATCTCGTTAATAATACTCAATATAAGATTATAAAAAAAGAGGTTGAGTATAAATTAGGACAAGAACTTAAGAATTTAAACTTGAGGTGTGTTTATCTTGAGGAAGACACAAAAAGAATCTATCCTAATAATTCACTCGCGGCTCAAGTAGTGGGTTTTATAAGGGGAGACAGTAGTTGGGGCCTTGAAAGTTATTATAATGATATAATGACAGGAACTCCGGGGCGTATTTTTAGGACGTATGAGGAAAATAACAGTATTATTACAAGGCAGGAGCCCGCTAAGGAAGGTTACTCCCTTATAACAACCATTGACCAAACTATTCAGCAATACGCTGAAAAAGCGGTTAAAACAGCTTATTATGAATATAATGCTGAGAACACTTCCGCTATTGTCATAAATCCTAATACAGGTGAGATTTTAGCGATGACGTCATATCCTACGTTTGATTTAAACATCCCTGATAAAATTTCTTTATTAGAAGATGAAAATTATAAAAAAGCTTGGGAAAATATGAAAGATGAGGAAAAATCAGCGGCCTTGATTAAATCATGGAAGAATTTTAATGTTACGGATACCTTTGAACCTGGGTCAATATTCAAACCTATTGTTGTTTCCGCGGCCTTAGAGGAGGGCGTTATTAAGGAAACAGACAGTTTTTACTGTGGGGGAGAAAAGAAATTTGGAGAGGATAAAATTACTTGTCATAAAATATCTGGGCATGGTATGCAAAATCTTGAACAGGTTCTCGCTAATTCTTGTAATATGGGTATGGTAGATATTGCGATTAAACTTGGCGCGGATAAATTTTATAAATATCAAAAGGATTTTGGATATGGAGAAAAGACAGGTATTGATTTTCCGGGAGAAGTAGACGCCAAATCACTTTTATATCCTCTTGATAAGCTCAAAAAAAATATTTATCTCGGAACGAGCTCTATAGGACAAGGATTTAATGCCACGCCTCTTCAATCAATGACAGCTTTCGCGGCTACGATAAATGGCGGAAATATTATGAAGCCTTATATAGTTTCTCAAATAATTGATAAAGACGGAAATATAATTGAGGAGCATACCTCAAAAGTTGTAAGAAAAGTTATATCTCAGTCTACATCCGATTATATAAGAAACGCTCTTGAAAGTGTTGTTACCGAAACAGGTACTGGTAAAAAGGCTAGAATCGACGGGTATGCCATAGGCGGTAAAACAGGTACAGGGCAGCAGGGAGACAGAAAGAAAAATATAAATACTTGTTCTTTTATAGCGTATCTGCCTGTAGACAATCCAGAGATTATGGTAGGTGTGTTTATGCATAAGCCTATGCCGTATATAGAGGGGACTACCACTCCAGCTCCTATGCTTAAGGAAATTATACTTAATATAATAGATTATAAAGCCATACCCCCAAATTATGAAAGCGATTCCAATAATACTGTGGCTGTTAAAAACAGTGAAATTCTTGTGGAAGACTATGTCAATAAAAATCTTTCACAAGTTATTAATGAGCTTAACACAAAAAACATTCGTTATGAGGTTGTTGGTAACGGTGATTTGGTATATAAACAGTCTCCGTCGGCTAACAATAAAATAGATAAATCATCGGGAATTATTTTGTTCGCCAAACAAAGCGACGCTTCAAAAGAACTTGTTCTTGTTCCGGATGTTGAGGGGATGACTTCTGAACAAGCCAAAAAACTTATTGAGAGTAATGGATTTTTATGTGACATAGTTCAAAGTGAGAATTCAGAAAATACTACAGAGAATTCCACAGCTTCAAATTCAGAAAATAACGTTTCTTCAAACAAAGCAATAATTGTTGGACAGTATCCTAATCCTGAAGTTAGAATTGAAAAGGGCACTGTTATAAAACTAATAGAAGGATAAAGAAAATCAATAATTATGAGCTTGTAAATAGAAATAATTTGATTTAAAAAACTTTGAGGAAAATTCATCAAATTATAAAAAGTAAAATGAATCAAAAAGTTAGACAAAAGTTTTATCTCAAAACTTTGTCTAATTTTTTGGCTTATTTCAGAAATAATCAGTATTTTTTACGCATTTCAAAGTTTTATAAAAATAATGTCAGAAATTTAATTGGAAAACCGGTGATATTATCATGTTAGATATTAAAGGAACTGCTTATGAAGTAACGGTTTCCGCATTGCAATTAATATGTTTTTTCTATCATATTTCATTGTATAATCAACCTTAAAATAAATAATTAAAATAAATACTTGTATAAACGTAGAATATATTATAAAATATAAATAATGGCAAACATTTTTTATATGAATACAGAGTAAATAATTTTTATTTACTTTTTAAAATAAAGATAATAATCTTTTGTAGCGAATATGGTTTGGAGGTGTATAATAAATGTCCGAGGAAAATAAAGAGGGGCGGGATTTTTTTGAGTTTATGGCATCATCTCCGAGCCTTAAAGATAAAATTCATATTGATATAAAAAATACTACGGATATTATATATTGGAATATTAAGTTTAATATACCTTTGGATGAAGCTTCTGTTTCTGAAAAAACAACCGGTGTTACGGATACCAAGGGATATATATTGAATACTGAAATCAGGTATAGCCAAAAATCAAATCTTATAAGTATAAGACCTTTGGAACCATATATTCAAAACGAGTATTATATATTGAGTATTTCTAAAACGGTAAGATCCGCAAATCTTCAAAATTTAAAAAATGATATTCATATATTATTTAAACTTAAAAATAATATTATTTCCGAATATAAAATACTTCCCCCGAATGTCGCTGTTCCTAAGCCAAGAAAAAAGTCTAAGTCAGCGCAAAGTCCTAAATTAAAAGTGTATTCGTTTGATAAATATAAAGATGGTGAACATGGAGATAATCTGCCTTCCGCAAATATTTTTATAAATCCTCTTATAGGAACTATAGGTATATTTTCATTTATAGGAAGCGTTATTATGAATAATTGGATTTTTATGGCTATAAGCGGTGTTATTGCTGGAATGGGTGTTTTACATATTATTAAACAGGTTATAAACAAAAAATTTAGGTCTAATTTTATTTATAACAGAGGTGTAAGATGCTTTAAAAAAGAAAAGTATGAAAAATCTGATAGATTTTTTTCAAGAGCTCTTGTGCTTAATCCTGAAAATGAATACGCTGAGTACGCTAAAAACAAGGTTTCTTATTATTTATAGTCATAATTAATGTTATATTTAGATTGTAAATAACAGAGAATTTTAAAATGAGGGTTTTTATGTATAATTTTGATGATATAAAAGGCAATGAGCAAATTATTAAAAACTTTAAATCAATTATTTTTAATAATAAAATATCTCACGCTTATATAATTGACGCTCCCAAAGGCTTAGGGAAAAAACTTATAGCTAATTCTTTCGCTAAAGCCATTCAATGTGAGAATTCAAGAAACGTAAATTCCGAAGCCTATGTAAATTCTTGCGGAAGCTGTGTGTCTTGCGTAACTTTTGATAGCGGGAATCATACGGACGTTATATATGTAGATTCTCTGAGAGGCAGAAGTATCGGTGTTGATGAGATACGAGAGCAAATAGGAAAAAATATAGGATTGAAACCCTATAAATATAAGTATAAAATATTTATTGTAAACAATGCGGACACTATGACGATTCAAGCGCAGAACGCTCTTTTGAAAACTATTGAAGAACCTCCCGAATATGGTATTTTTATACTTATTTCTGAAAATTATAATAAATTTTTACCTACAATTTTATCAAGATGCGTTATTTTTAAGTTAAAAACTTTAAGTTTTAATATTGTATTTGAATATATAAAAAATAATATTGATATTTCCGATGAGGAAGCTTTTTTATACGCTTCTTATGCTCAAGGGAATATTGGTAAGGCGATTGAAACGGTTTCTTCGGAAAGTTTTATTAAAATTAGAAATCTTGTAATTGATTTTATAAATAGATTTCATGAAATGGATATTATTGATATTTTTTCAGAAGTTCCAGTTTTTGAGGAATATAAAGAAGATATTGACACAATTATGGATATTTTGTATTTGTGTTATAGGGATATGATTGTTTTAAAATGTTTTTCTGATTATCAGAAATTTATTGTCCAGAAAGATAAAGTGAGTGAACTCAAAAGACATGTTAAAAATTTTTCTTTGGAACAATTATTTTTTGGGACCAAAACTATATATTCGGCGAAAATTCAGTTTAAGCAGAACACGAATTTTCAGATGACGCTGGAGAACTTATTTTTAAGGTTGAAGGAGAAAAGATAGAATGATTGAGATAGTTGGTGTTAGATTTAAAAAAGTGGGGAAAATATATTATTTCGACCCAGGTGATTTAAATATAGAAAAAGGTACCGCCGTTATAGTTGAGACGGTTAGAGGAATTGAGTATGGAACGGTTGAGATAGAGAATAGGAATATTGACGAGGCAGGTATTATTCAGCCTTTAAAAAAGGTTATTCGTATCGCTACAAACGATGATAAGGAAAAACACATTGAAAATAAAAACAAAGAAAAAGAGGCTTTTGAAATTTGTATTGAAAAAATAAAAAAACATAAGCTTGGAATGAAATTAATAGATGTTGAATTAACTTTTGACCTTAATAAAATAATATTTTATTTTACAGCTGAGGGCAGAGTTGATTTTCGAGAGCTTGTCAAGGAACTTGCCTCTGTGTTTAGAACAAGAATAGAGTTAAGGCAAATAGGCGTTCGGGATGAGGCTAAAATGTTAAACGGAATAGGAATTTGTGGAAGAACTTTATGTTGTTCCACATTTTTAGGTGATTTTACTCCTGTTTCAATAAAAATGGCTAAAGATCAAAATTTATCACTCAATCCTACAAAAATTTCAGGAATCTGCGGACGGCTTATGTGTTGTTTGAAATATGAGGAAGATACTTATGAGGAACTCAACAAAAATCTTCCGAGAGAGGGCGATATAATTCATACTTCCGCTGGTGATGGAGAAGTGCTTTCGGTTAATATTTTGAGACAAACTGTTAAAGCGGCTGTTAGAAAAAATCCTCAGGACACACCGACAGTAGGAGTCTTTGTGGTAGATGAGATTAAAATTATTAAAAGAAGAGTTATAAAAGATGATGAGAAAATCTATAGAGCTGATGAGTTAAAGGATATTTTGGATTGATGAAAGATAATGTTTTTATAAAAGAGAGCGAAAGAGTCGATGATTTACACAGAAATGGATATTTAATTATTCAAGACCCCAAAAATTTTTGTTTTGGTGTAGACGCTGTTTTGCTTTCAGGATTCGCCAGTGTAAAAAAAGGTGAAAAAGTTATTGACTTAGGTACGGGGACAGGAGTTATTCCTATTCTTATGGAAGGAAGATACGGGGGAGAAAGCTATTATGGCATAGATATTCAAGAGGAAAGTGTAGAAATGGCGCAAAGAAGTATAAAACTTAATTCTCTTGAGAATAAAATTAAAATTTCACTTTGTGACATTAAAGAGGTTTTTAATAAATTTGAGTGTTCATCTTTTGATGTTGTTACGTCTAATCCGCCTTACATGAATACAGGCGGGGGGATCATTAATGAATATAGTCCGAAAGCTGTCGCGCGACATGAGATTTTATGCGATCTTGACGATGTTGTATACGCAGCGGCGAAACTTTTGAAGTTTGGCGGGCGTTTTTATATGATTCATAGACCCCACAGACTTGTCGATATTTTTTATGTTTTAAGAAAACACAAAATTGAGCCTAAAGTTATAAGATTTATTCATCCGTATTTTGATAGAGATCCCAGTATGGTTCTTATAGAGAGCAGCAGAGGTGGAAAATCTATGCTTAAGGTTTTACCTCCGCTTGTCATATATGAAAAAAACGGCGAGTATACTGAGGAAATTTATAAAATTTATTATAAGTGATAAGGAGTTGTTTTTTATGAGCGGAACTCTTTTTGTTTGTGGTACGCCTATCGGTAATCTTGACGATATTACGTTTAGATGTATCGACACATTAAAAAACGTTGATTTAATAGCGGCGGAAGATACCAGACAAACGGTTAAATTATTAAATCATTATAGCATAAAAAAAACTCTCACAAGTTATCATGAGCATAATAAAATTACTAAAGGTCCTAAAATTATAGAGGAACTTAAAAGCGGAAAAAATGTCGCTCTTGTAAGCGACGCCGGTATGCCAGGAATTTCAGACCCTGGAGAAGACCTTATTAAGCTTTGTTATGAGGAAGATATTTCCGTTACTGTTATTCCTGGGCCTACGGCTGTTGTTTCCGCTGTAGTGCTTTCAGGAATATGCTCAAGAAGCTATTGTTTTGAGGGATTTCTTCCAAATGG
>CAJTVH010000090.1 GCA_910579745.1 uncultured Clostridia bacterium
GTTATTAAACAATTTATCATCGGCAAAAATCTCGTCCAATACATTTGACGGTATCTGCTGTCCAGAAGTCCAACCAGGTATTTTTTCTTTAACGGCACTGTTTACTTTATGTGCAATATCTAAGTGAAGCTGACTTAATGTCCATGTTGCAGGTGAACGGTCGTCTGCTTTCAAAGTTTTTACATAATCATGTATTTTGTCATAATAAGCATTCATATCCGTATCAGAACCAGACATACCGCCATATTTATAAAATTCCTTTTTTACATCATCATAAACGTGTTGTTTCATCTCGTCTGATATATTTATAATTTTTTTCCAGTCTGTTCTGCCTGTTATCCTCATACCTGACACACCATAAGAATTTTTTCTGCGTCCTGAAAGTAAATCTTCAATAGATTTTTTATTCTTATTGCTGTTCTTGCTTTGTGTATCCGCAAACAAAGAATTTTTATTTGAGAAAAGTCGCATAATCCCTTGATAATTATTTCCTATAATCATAATAAACACCTCTCAAAAACATTTTTATTACATAAGCATATTAATAAAAAATGAGCCATCGCTTTCCGCTTCACTGTCTGAACTAACCATACTCATTTTGGCCTGTGCCTTTTTAAGCAGAGCCTCAACTTTCGCCACTTCCGCCTCATCACACGCTCCGCTTGCGACACCATTTTTGCAGTCGGCTAAATCCTTGTTAAGCAAACTGAGAACTATTCGTACTTCCGACGGTGTTTTTGCGGAAGCAATCTGTCTTGCTCTTTTCTCAACATTAACCGCCACGGAACTTCCGACACTTTCAGATTCTGATTCTATATCTGTATCAATAAATTGTTCGATATCTGTACTTGCGTCTTGAATATCGGCTGTAACGCTTGTTTTGCTTTCCATAGTTTTAAAAGCGTTTATACAGTCGTTAAATAATTTGTCGTCCGCAAATATTTCATCAAGAATATCTTTTGAAACAGGCTGTCCGGCTTCCCATTTAGGGTCTCTTTCTTTAATTCCAGCAACTACTTTGTTGGAAAGACTAAGACCAAATTGATTTATCGTCCACGTAACAGAAAGACGGTCGTCCTTATCTGTAGCTTTGATATACTCGTGTATTTTATCCCAGAAAGCGTCCATATCCGCGTCATTGCCCGACATTCCGTTCCGCTCATAATAAGCTTTTTTAGTTTCATCATAAAGATACTGTTTCATTTCATCGGATATAGAAACAATTTTTTTATAGTCGCTTCTTCCGGTAACACACATACCTTCAACGCCATAGGAATTTTTATAATGTCCTGTAAGTAAATCTTCTAATGTATTTCTATGATAACCGACTGACTTTTTTGAGTTTCCACTTGCTGATGAGTAATTTTTCTTTCCATTATTAAAACTTGAAAAATTATTCATAAACCTATGATAATTATTTCCTATACGCATACTAATTACCTCCAATCTTTTTTGTATTTATGCTGTAAAATCTATATGAGAACCGCTTTCATCACCGAAAAACTTTCTGTATGATGAAGTTGTTTTGAGTTTTTTCAAAAGTTTCTCCAATGTTTCAGCTTTAGCAAGTCTTTTCTCTTTTGCCTTTTCTTCTTCTTTTTTCTTTGCCCGTTTTTCTTCTGTCTGTTTTTCTAATTTTTCTTTATATGAATTATCTTTTGGCGGTTTATGTTTGCTAACACTCCAATAAGATACTTTGCCGTCTTTATCAATAGATATGCCGCACGCCACCATTTCAGCGTCATGTGAAGCAATTCCCTCCTCCATTATTTTTGAGGAGTTTGGAACATCTGCTATCACTTTTTCATATTTTGCAGCAGTTGCAGGGTCTTTTGCCATTTTTTCCGCAATATTTGAAGCAATAGCCACGTTATTACCTCCGGAACTTCCCATTATATAAGCGTCTGCCTGCTTTTCATTAATGAAATCAACAAGAGAAATTTTTACCCCGTATTTTTGTTCCATACTTCTTATATAATCATTTGTAGTCTGTTTTGCGGAAGAAGTTGTTTTTGTTTCCTCTGATTTTCTACTGTTTGCGGTGTTTGTGTAATTTGTTGCATAACTTCCGTAATTAGTATTAATAGACATATCTGTTTCCTCCCTTTTTACATGAATTTTAGCCTTTTAACATTACAGACAATATAAACTTTTTATCCTCTACAATACAATCTATATCGCCCGCATATTTTTTCGCACAGTTTTTAATATTTCTAAGCCCAATACCATGTGATTTGCTTTCTTCCTTTGTTGATACAGGATAGCCACTGTCTTTATCTATCTTTAAAAATCCATCAAAACTGTTTTCTACCTCAATAAAAAACATATTTCGTTTACAGAAAGACCTGACAGAAATAAACGTTTTTGAAGCAGGATATTCAATATGCATTTTCTTACACGCTTCAATAGCGTTATCTAAGCCGTTATTTAAAATAATTCCTATATCATAGGCTTGTATGTTAATATTATCAGGCATAACAAAATCATCAGCATTAAGCATGATATTTGTTATCTCTTTTTCAGCGTATCTGAACTTGCTGTTGATTACAGCGTCGCTTACGGCACTTCCTGTATGAATACGATTATCCAACTGTTCCACAGAAGTATACATACCGTCAAAATAATGTTTGATTTCATTGTCTTCACTGCCGTCTGACAGATATTTTCTTTTAAGCAGATTCTGAAGCACTTCCATATTATTTTTCATATCGTGCTTTACAGAGCGTATGCCATCATATAAATGTTCCATTTCTGTCATTGAATTTTGCATTTGAATAATCTGATTTTCTAAAATAACCTTATCTGCTTGTTTCATTTGCAATTCTGTCATATCCTGATACAGTTTAAAACTGAATATTGTGGATATAAGCAATACAAGCGCAGTCACAGGAACAATAAAATACAAAGACGGATATTTATTATAAAGCAGTATTTGACTGCCGTTTTCAACTGTTATTATTATAATCCTTATTAAAACAGCTATCAGCAGCCCTGCTACTGACGGAAGCAAATAGAAAAGCACTTCTTTATTCAAACTATGCGTATTTTGACAGCGATAATATCTTACTATTTTTTTAAGGGCAAACAAAAGTATACCGCTTTGTATAATTTGTACTGTAATTAAAGAGAGAAATATCATAACTTTTATCAGTATCAAATATACATCCGCCGATATTATTTCTTTATACGCAAAATCACTTAATATATCTATAATAAAATCATATATATGAGTAAAGCTATATGCCGTAAAAAAAGCAAGTTCCCGCAAAGCCATAAACTGAACTACTAAAAATACTTTCATCAATACATTTCCCCTGTACCAAAGCAGGCAGAACAAAAGTAAAATAAAAGTATATATCAGCAACTTTAAGGCTGTAAATGTTCCATCAGAGGGAAACAAAAAACTGATTAGCCTGATAATTACCCACACTATTCCGACAGCATATTCACTCTGCTTTATATTTGATATTCTCGGTTTCGCAAAGGCGCAAAAAAGATATTGTATACAGTATCCCTCAAAAATATATAACAAAATACTGATAACAGCGGCTAATAAATCACACAACTTACGCACCTCCATTTCGCAAAAACCGCATATAATGTTTTACGAAATCCTGATATTTTTCTCTCGCAAGATAAACTTTATCTCCATTTGTAAGATATATATTCTCATTATCGTACTCGGCAATATAAGTCATATTTACCAAGTATCCCCTGTGACAGCGGTAGAAGCTGTTTCCCGCTTTTTCCTCAAGCTCTTGCATAACGCCGCAAAATCTGATTATTTCTCTTTTTGTGTGTATCGCTATTTTACGCATTTCATTTTCCATAAACAGAATATCGCAGACATCAATAGAATAACTTTTATCCCTTGTTTTTATAAAAAGCCGCTGTTTTTCCGCCTTTTTATTGATTTCTTTTACAACCCGACAGGTCACCTCCTTTAATTTTTCTTCATTAACAGGTTTCAGCAGATAGTGAAAAACTGATACGTTAAAGGCTTCAAAGACATACTCCTTTACGCCTGTTATAAATATTATAACGGTGTCTTCTTCATACCTGCTTATTTCTCTCGCTGTTTCTATACCATTCATATTTTCCATTTGAATATCTAAAAAAATAATATCAAACTTTAAACAAAATTTTAATAAACCATTGCCAGAAAGATATTTTGATATATTACATTCTGCCAGAAATTTTCTTATCATATCCTCCATCTGTTGTACAATTACTTTTTCATCATCGCAGACCGCAATTCGGAGCATTTTATCACCTTACTTTTTACATCGTCAATTTCTATATGTTTTTCATAGAAATGTAATGAACTAGCTTTTTAATGTAATGAACCGTAAATTTTAATTATAAATTTTTCCATTTCAATTTATAGAATTGTGTTGTATTAATTATTTTCGTTCTTTACTTTTTATATCGTCAATTTTTATATGTTTTTCAGCGAAATGTAATAAAACGGCTTTTTAATGTAATAAACCGTAAATTTTAATGAATATTTATTAATTTTTTTGATTATGAGCTGAATTTCCCGCATAATTAAATATTGGTTCAGACAGCTTAAATTCAAATGTTTCTCTGTCTACAATTCCAACTGTCATATTGCTGTCGTATAATTGGAGTAAAAATTCTGACATTTGTTTTGCTGTATGATATGTTCTGAAAGATTTATCATAGTCATATTCCTTTGTGTTGTTAGCTATTTTTCCAAACTCTGTTTTTGTAGCGGCAGGTGCTAAAACTTTTGCTTTCATCTTTGCGTTACTATTTTTCAGTTCATAAGCCAAACCCTCTGTAAAAGCACTGACATAATATTTCGCGGAACAATATGTAACAGCGGTTGGAACAATTATATATCCTCCGCAGGAAGAAATGTTTATAAGCTGTGTTTCTTCTGTATCCGCATAATCTCTGACAAATAAAGAAGATAATATTGTAAGTGCATTGATATTCAGATTAAGCATTGTTTCAATTTTTTGCAGGTTCTGTTCCTTAACGCTTTCATAATTTCCAAATCCAGCATTATTAATCCATACTTTCAAAGAGTATTCTTTTAATTCGTCGTATAGTCTGTAAACATTTTCTATGACCGATAAATCCGTCTCTTTTATTATTACATCAACTTTCGGAAAATCTTTTTGAATTTCTGCTTTTAAACATTTCAGATTGTTAAATCTTCGTGCCACGATAATCAAATTATGCCCTCGTGCCGCAAAAACTTTAGACGTTTCATAGCCGATACCTGAGCTTGCTCCTGTAATTACTGTATATTTTTTTATTTCTTTTTTCATTTGAAAAACCTCCTTAAATTTTGTATAATATCACTATATAATGTAGAGTTTACTCTATGTCAAGGGGTGATTTTATGAAATACTCAATAGGCGATTTTTCAAAAATTACAAATTTAAGTATACATACTTTGCGTTATTATGAAAAAGAGAATTTAATAAGACCTGAAAGAAATTCGGCTAACAGACGCTGTTATACTGAAAATGACGTTAAATGGGTTGAATTTATTAAACGCTTAAAAGATACAGGTATGCCTATTAAAGAAATCAAACGTTATTCAGAATTACGTTCAAAAGGTGACAGTACATTTGCTGAAAGAATGGGAATACTTATCCAGCAGAGGCAGTTTTTAGATAAGCAAATATTAAAATTACAGGAACATAAATTAAAGCTAAATGATAAAATTGACTTTTACAGAGAGAAAATTAAAACAAGCAATACAGAAATACAGTAATTTGCACCATATTATTATATATCAAATATTTTAATCATAAGATTAAATTTGACAACATTATGTGATATAATTATTATACTGATAAATTTGAGTTTAAGGAGGTACGCAATCATAGAGGAATTATTGGTTTTTGCGTTTTTGCTGTATGAAGAAATGGTGACAAAAGACAAGTATAATAAAAGACTTGATGAATTATTCCTTGATAACCCTGAAAACGATGACTTACTATATCTGGAATGGGAAACAGATATAAAAAAATCTATTGCTTATATAAGGACACATATTGACTATGATGTTTTTGACTACGAACAGTTCGGCAGAATTTTAATGAGCAAGTTAAAAGTATACTACAAAAATTGTTCTGATATAAAGAGTTTTGCTAATCGAATGTATAATTTGTGGGAAAGTCTGCCCGGAAATATTCAAGACAAAGAACCGTTTTTTACTTTATGTTATGCTGATGACCCATTATCGTGGGGAAATGAAGAACAAACCAGAAACATCTATGAGTATATGTTAAACTATTATAAGGATTAAATTTATACAATTAATTCCAATTTATAGAAGTGTTAAACAGAACAAAAAAATAAATTTATAGAGGTATAATCATAAAAAAAATAGTTTTAATTTTTAGCATTATTTTTTTAATTTTAACATTTGCAGGTGCTTGTTATGTTCTTATAAATCATGGACAAGTAAATGCCGGATATGCAGTCATTCCGGCACTTTGGACTATTATATGCTTTGGATTTTACCAAAGAATAAAATGAATTAATTTAAAATTGAACGGAGAAATTATAATGAAAACTACAATAAAAAAGAACTATATATGTTGGTTATGTTTGTCTATTACGGTAATGTTTCTTTTGCCTTTTATTGCTGTTACTTTTGTAAAAGGCGACGCTGGAATGGCGGTAAGTGTATAACCATAGTTGATAACAGGAATTATCGCCTTTAATAATTCCTTATAATCAATTCCCTATATTTTCTATTGTCCCTTGCATACTTTGTTGTCAAATTACTAAGCCTTTCC
>CAJTVH010000091.1 GCA_910579745.1 uncultured Clostridia bacterium
ACGCTCTTCCTATGAGAAATATTCCGGTAGGAGCCGAGATTCACAACATTGAGATGAAACCTGGAGCCGGCGGGCAGCTTGTTCGTTCCGCTGGAAATGTCGCTCAGCTTATGGCTAAAGAGGGTAAATACGCTACTGTAAGGCTTCCGTCAGGTGAGATGAGACTTCTTCCTATAGACTGCCGAGCTACTATAGGTCAAGTTGGAAATATTGAGCACGAGCTTATTAATATAGGTAAAGCTGGTAAAAAACGTCATATGGGTATAAGACCTACTGTAAGAGGTTCTGTTATGAACCCGAACGACCATCCTCACGGCGGCGGAGAGGGTAGAGCTCCTATAGGCCGTCCCGCTCCTTGTACTCCATGGGGTAAGCCAGCTCTCGGTTATAAAACTCGTAAAAAACACAAAGCAAGCAATAAATTTATAATTCGTGGCAGAAATAAATAATAGGAGGTAAGCTTAATGAGTAGATCAATTAAAAAAGGCCCTTTCTGCGACGCTCATCTCCTTAAAAAGGTTGACGCCCAGAATACGGCTAACACAAAGAACGTTATTAAAACATGGTCTCGCCGTTCTACTATATTTCCGGAAATGATAGGACATACTATAGCTGTTCATGACGGAAGAAAACATGTGCCGGTTTATATAACAGAGGACATGGTTGGTCACAAACTCGGTGAGTTCGCTTTAACAAGAACTTACAGAGGTCACGGCAAAGACGCTGAAAAAAAATCAAGAGTTCGCTAATAACTGTTTTCGGAAGGAGGTAATCTTTCATGGCTAAGGGACATAGAAGCCAGATTAAAAGGGAAAGAAACGAACAGCAGAAAGACAGAAGAGCCCAGGCTCACGCTAAATTCGTAAGAGTTTCCAACACTAAGGCTAAAATCGTTTTAGACCAAATTAAAGGCAAAAGTATAGGGGAGGCTATGGGTATTCTCGCTTATTCTCCAAGGTACGCCGCCGAAATTATCGAAAAGGTTTTAAAATCCGCTGTCGCTAACGCGGAGAATAATTTGGAATTAGACGTTGAAGATTTATATATTGAGGACGCAGTCGCTAATCAGGGTCCGACTCTTAAAAGAATTCGCCCGAGAGCTCAAGGCAGAGCTTACAGAATTAACAAACGTACTGCTCATATTTCAATATACTTAAATGAGAGATAAGGAGGGTAATGATGGGTCAGAAAGTAAATCCACATGGATTAAGAGTCGGCATTATTAAAGACTGGGATTCAGTTTGGTACGCTGACAAGAAAAATTACGCTGATTTTTTGATAGAAGATAATAAAATGAGAACTTATATCAAAAAGAAACTTTACAATTCCAATGTTTCTAAAGTAAACATTGAGAGAACAAACGAACGTGTTAAAATTACTATTCATACTTCTAAACCTGGTATCATTATAGGAAGAAACGGCGCTTCTATTCAGGAGCTCAGCAACGAACTTCAGAAAATGACAACTCAGAAAGTTATGATTAATATAGAGGAAATTAAAAAACCTGAGCTTGATTCCCAGCTTGTCGCTGAAGATATAGCGAGACAGCTTGAAAATCGTATTACATTCCGCCGTGCCATGAAACAGGCTATGACCAGAACTATGCGTCTTGGCGCCAAAGGTATTAAAACATCTTGTTCAGGGCGTTTGGGCGGAGCGGAGATGGCTCGTACAGAGCATTATCACGACGGGACTATCCCTCTTCAGACTTTAAGAGCCGATATTGATTATGGTTTCGCGGAAGCTGATACTACTTATGGAAAAATTGGCGTTAAGGTTTGGATATACAAAGGTGAGGTTCTTCCTCAGAAAAAATTGGAAGGGAGTGATAAGTAATGTTAATGCCTAAAAGAGTTAAGAGACGTAAACAGTTTAGAGGCCGTATGAAAGGTCAAGCTACAAGAGGCAATAAAATTACTTACGGTGAGTTCGCTATACAGGCTTGCGAGCCAAGCTGGATTACTTCTAACCAAATTGAGGCTGCCCGTATCGCTATGACAAGATATATCAAACGTGGCGGTAAAGTTTGGATTAAAATTTTCCCTGACAAACCGATTACCGAGAAGCCAGCCGAAACTCGAATGGGTTCTGGAAAAGGGTCTCCGGAGTATTGGGTAGCTGTCGTTAAGCCGGGAAGAATTATGTTTGAGATAGCGGGAGTCAGTGAAGAGGTCGCTAGAGAAGCTTTGCGTCTTGCTGTTCATAAGTTACCTATAAAGTGCAAAATTGTGTCACGTGCTGACCAGGAAATGGACGGTGAATAATAGTGAAAACTAAAAATTTTGTTGAAGAACTTAAAAATAAATCAAGTGAAGAATTGAAAAATGATTTGGTTGTCGCTAAAAAAGAATTATTTAATTTAAGATTTCAAAACGCTACAAATCAATTAAACAATACGGCAAGAATTAAAGAGGTTCGCAAAAATATTGCCCGTATTCAGACTATTATTACTCAGAAACAAAAAGGTCTTTAATTCATAATGGAAGGAGGCACATTTCGTGGAAAGAAATCTTCGTAAAACAAGAATCGGTAAAGTAGTAAGCGATAAAATGGATAAAACAATTGTTGTTGCCGTTGAGAACAATGTAAGACATCCTTTGTATAAAAAAATCGTTAAGACTACTTATAAGCTTAAAGCTCATGACGAAAACAATGAATGTAAAATTGGCGACCGTGTTAAAGTTATGGAAACAAGACCTTTATCTAAAGATAAAAGATGGAGACTTGTTAATATAGTAGAGAAAGCTAAATAGTTTTTGTCCGCAAATGGTTTTCGTTTAAACAGCGAAAAGTTTCGCGTAAAGGAGGCAATTAAATTGATACAACAAGAATCAAGATTGACTGTCGCCGACAACTCAGGAGCTAAAGAATTGCTTTGTATCAGAGTTTTAGGCGGGTCGACAAGAAGATATGCTAATATTGGCGATGTTATAGTCGCTACTGTTAAAGACGCAACACCCGGCGGTGTTGTTAAAAAAGGCGAGGTTGTTAAAGCGGTTGTTGTAAGAACCAAGAAGGGTGCTTCAAGACCTGACGGCTCTTATATTAAATTTGACGAGAACGCCGCCGTTATTATCAGAGATGATAAAAATCCAAGAGGTACACGTATATTCGGACCGGTAGCGAGAGAACTTAGAGAAAAACAGTATATGAAAATATTATCTCTTGCTCCCGAAGTATTATAAGGAGGTGTACGAGCTGTGAAAATAAAAAAAGGTGACAAGGTTGTAGTTATTTCAGGCGTTGATAAAGGAAAAGAGGGCAAAGTTCTTTTCGTTGACAGAAAAAACAACAAAGTACTTGTGGAAGGCGTTAATATGATTAAAAAACACCAAAAAGCTTCCGCTAATCAGCAGGGCGGTATTATTCAAAAAGAGGCCGCTATAGACGCTTCCAACGTTATGTATTTATACAAGGGAAAACCTACAAGAATAGGTTACAAGGTTGAGAAAATTGAGAAAGACGGCAAAATGGTTAATTCAAAACAAAGAATCGCAAGACCGTCTGGTGAAGTAATCGATTGATTTTTGAAAGGAGGTACATTTAACAGTGAATGCTTTAAGAGAGTTCTATGAAAACGAGATCGTTGACGCTATGATGAAAAAGTTTTCATATAAAAATAAAATGGAAGTTCCGAAAATTAATAAAATAGTTATCAATATGGGACTTGGTGAGGCCAAAGAAAACGCTAAAGCTATTGAGAACGCTATGGGCGACATGGCTATTATCGCCGGTCAAAAACCAATTGTGACAAAAGCGAAAAAATCTATTGCCGCTTTTAAGCTTCGCGCCGGCATGCCTATCGGATGTAAAGTTACATTAAGAGGGGAAAAAATGTACAGTTTCGCGAGCAAGCTTATAAATATCGCTCTCCCTCGTGTTCGTGACTTCAGAGGTGTAAGCGCCAACAGTTTTGACGGCAGAGGCAATTATACTTTAGGCGTTAAAGAACAGCTTATGTTCCCCGAGATTCAATATGACAAAATTGATAAAATAAGAGGTATGGATATTGTATTCGTAACTACCGCTAAAACCGATGAAGAGGCTAGAGAATTATTAACATTATTTGGTATGCCGTTTAAAAAGTAAGGGAGGACAGAAAATGGCTAAAAAATCTATGGTTGTTAAGCAACAGAGAAAAGCTAAATATTCAACTCAAAGCTATTCAAGATGCAGAATTTGCGGCAGACCGCACGCTTATTTAAGAAAATTCGGTATATGCCGTATTTGTTTCCGTGAATTAGCTTACAAAGGTCAAATCCCGGGAGTTAAGAAAGCAAGCTGGTAATTAAGGGAAAGGAGGATTTTTATAATGTCAATGAGCGATCCTATTGCAGATATGCTTACAAGAATAAGAAACGCAAATACCGCTAAACACAATACTGTTGACGTCCCTTCATCTAAGGCGAAAGTGGCTATTGCTGATATTTTGACTAAGGAAGGTTATGTTAAAGGTTTTGAAATGTTAGAAGACGGTGTTAAGAAAACTATGCGTATTACTTTAAAATACGGCAAGGATAAGAACGAGAAAGTTATTACAGGTATTAAGAGAATTTCTAAACCGGGGCTTCGTGTTTACGCTTCCTGTGAGGAAATGCCTAAAGTTTTAGGTGGTCTTGGTATTGCCATTGTTTCCACAAACAAAGGTATTATTACTGATAAAGAAGCAAGAAAATTTGGTGTGGGCGGAGAAGTCCTCGCTTTTGTTTGGTAATCTATAAGGAGGTGCGAAAATGTCACGTATAGGTAAATTACCTGTTGTTATTCCAGCGGGAGTTGATGTTAAACTTGAGGATGGCAATGTGATTACTGTTAAAGGGCCTAAAGGTACTTTAACCCGTAAATTGGTTGATGATTTAACTATCGCTGTTGAAGATGGTCAGGTTGTTGTCACAAGACCAAGCGATTTAAAAAGATATAAAGCTTTACATGGACTTACAAGAACGCTTATTTTCAATATGGTTGAAGGCGTTACCAACGGATATACAAAGGAACTTGAGATAAACGGTGTTGGTTACAGGGCCGCTAAAAGCGGTAATAAACTTACTCTTACTCTCGGTTATTCTCATCCAGTTGAAATGATTGACCCTGAGGGAGTAACCACTACTCTTGAGGGTACTAATAAAATTATTGTTTCGGGTATTGATAAAGAAAAGGTTGGACAGTTCGCGGCTGAAATCAGAACTAAACGTCCTCCGGAACCTTACAAGGGAAAAGGTATCAAATATACTACGGAAACTATCAGACGCAAAGTTGGTAAAACAGGTAAGAAATAATAGTAAAGGAGTGAAATCCAAATGATAAGTAGGCCATCACGTGCTGAGGGAAGAATTAAACGTCATTACAGACTACGCAATAAAATTTCCGGTACTGCGCAAAAGCCAAGATTGGCGGTTTTTAGATCTAATAAGCATATTTACGCTCAAATTATTGATGATACTATCGGAAATACTTTGGCGGCAGCTTCCACTATGGAGTCCGCTATTAAAGATAAACTTCAGAAAACATCTGATGTTGAGGCCGCTAAAGTTGTAGGTGAGGCTATAGCTAAAAAAGCTTTAGAAAAAGGTATCAGCGCCGTTGTATTTGACAGAGGCGGTTTTGTTTATCACGGTAAAATCCAAGCTTTAGCTGACGCCGCAAGAGAAGCGGGATTACAATTTTAGTAAGGAGGGAAAATCTTGAGAAATAAAATTGATGCAAGTACGCTTGAATTAGAAGATAAAGTTGTAACTATCAAACGTGTTACTAAGGTTGTAAAAGGCGGTCGTACTTTCCGTTTTGCGGCGTTAGTTGTTGTTGGAGACGGTAACGGACACGTTGGCGCGGGTCTCGGTAAAGCTATGGAAATTCCGGACGCTATCCGTAAGGGTAAAGAGGACGCGATTAAAAATCTTATCTATGTTGAACGTAATCAAGATGACAGTATTTACCATGAAAACCTCGGTAAATTTGGCAGTGCCACAGTTTTATTAAAGCCTGCCAAAGAAGGTACGGGAGTTATCGCGGGCGGTCCCGCTCGTGCGGTTTTAGAGCTTGCGGGAATCAGAAACATTAGAACAAAATCTTTAGGCTCAAACAATAAAAGAAACGTTGTCAACGCTACTATTGAGGGCTTGAGCAGAGTTACAACTCCTGAGAGAGTCGCAAGACTTCGCGGTAAATCCGTTGAAGAAATCTTGGGTTAAGGAGGTTATTTTAAATGTTAAAAATTACATTAGTTAAATCTACTATTGGCGCTATTCCTAAGCATAGGAAGACTATCGCGGCGCTTGGTCTCAGAAAAACAAATTCTTCTGTTGAAAAGCAGGATAACGAGGCTATCAGGGGAATGATTAGGCAAGTGAGGCACTTAGTTAAGGTAGAAGAATTTTAATATAAAGGAGGTGCAGTCTAAAATGAATTTGAACGAATTAAAACCAGCGGAAGGTTCTAAATTTAAAGCTTTCAGAAAAGGAAGAGGTCACG
>CAJTVH010000092.1 GCA_910579745.1 uncultured Clostridia bacterium
CAAGACAGAAAGGCTTTTCTGTTTAATTGAGCCGTTTTTGTTTATTTTTTAATAATTTTTTGTATATTTCGCGTATATAACTGATAGCTTATGATAGTTTTCAGATACGCCCTAGATGATGATTTTAACAAACAAATAGAAAGCGTCAAGGCTAATCAAGAAACTGTAAACAGGATGATGAAAGAGCTGAAAGATCCTCCTGAACAATATAAGGACGCTTATGATGATTTGCGCGCGTTTTATGATTCTTATATTGAGCTTACGAATTTAGCTATTAATCCAACAGGAAGCCGGAAAGATTTTACAAGTAGGTTTAATGACGCTGATACAAAAACAATTAATGGATATGAGAGGATGAAATTATATTTTGAGGAGTAAAAAATATAAAAGTAAATAATTTATAATGTTTTTATTAAGCTATCTATCATTTGATAGGTACTTTTCAAGTTTATTGATTGTAAATAAAATATTGATTTTTACGGTATACTATGGTATACTATGTGTCCACCGGTTAAAATTTGTCTGATATACAAGTTTTTGGCGAGGGTATAATTATGGTGATTCCGACATAATATTTAAGGAAAGAAAAGATTTTATTTAGAGAGTATCTGAAAATAAAAATACGCTCTAATATTATAAGAATATATTATACGCATTTTTTTAATAAGATTAGTATAATTCCAACGCCTTTTAAGCAGAGACGCTTATTTTTATATTTAGCGGGAACGCTGTAATTATAGTCAATGAACTTGAGAAAAGAAAAAGGAGGCAAGCGTGAAATTATTTTCACGAAGCGGCGCGGGGAGAGACAAGCCTGTGCCTATGCTGACTGACGGCAACAAAGCGAAAAAGATTTTCCGCCGCTGGACTTATTTATTTTTTAATTCATTGACTATAAATCCAATTAGCCGAATAACAAATGAAAGGGGTGTTTTTATGCATAATACCGAAGAGGAAGAGGAAAAAGTAATACTTATAGGAATAGACCAAGACAATGACGAGTATGACGCCGAAAGCAGTCTCGATGAGCTTTACGACCTGGCTAAAACGGCGGGCGCTAAATGTGTCGGAAGAATGATTCAAAAAAGAGAGGGCGTTCACAGGGCTCATTATTTTGGAAAGGGAAAGCTTGAGGAGCTTAGAGAGTATATAAAGGAAACGGGCGCTACGGGAATAATATGCGACGACGAGCTTACCGCCAATCAGATGAGGAATATGGAAAAAATTCTTGAGACAAAAATTATGAACAGAACTCTTTTAATTCTGGATATTTTCGCCGCGAGAGCCCATTCGGCGGAGGGAAAAGTTCAAGTGGAGCTGGCTCAGCTTAAATACAGTTTATCTCACCTTACGGGGCAGGGAAAGAGTTTAAGCCGTTTAGGAGGAGGAATAGGAACGAGGGGGCCGGGAGAAAAAAAGCTTGAGACCGACCGAAGAAACATTTCAGACAGAATCTCCGAGCTTAACAGAGAGCTTAAAGAAATTGAGAAACACAGGAAAGTGCTTAGGGAAAAGAGGATAAAAAATAAAATTCCCGTAATTGCCCTCGCCGGATATACAAACGCTGGGAAATCGACTCTTATGAACACTGTCACAAACGCCGGAGTGCTTGAGGAAGACAAGCTTTTCGCCACATTAGACACCACCACGAGAAAGGTAAAGCTTCCGTCGGGGGCGGAATATCTTTTTACTGATACGGTAGGCTTTATTCAGAAGCTTCCTCATAATTTGATAAAAGCTTTTAAATCAACCCTTGAGGAAGTTAAATACGCCGATGTAATACTTCATATAGTAGATTCGTCAAATTTTTCGAGAGAAAGACACATGAAAGTTGTTTATGAGACTTTAAACGAGCTTGGCTGTGAGGAAAAGCCTATTATAACGGTATTTAACAAAATTGACAAGGAAGAGGCTGTTTTTCCTTTGCCAAAAGACCCAAGAGCGCTGACAAGTCAGTCAATTTCCGCTAAAAAACAGATGGGAATATCCGAGCTTCTTGAGAAGGTGGAGGATACCGTGAAAAGTTTTAAAAAGCGTGTTGAGGTTTTAATACCTTATGATAAGGGCAGTATGGTCAATTTTATACACGGAAATTGTGAGATTGTAAGTTCTGAAAATACCGATGAGGGATTTTATTTTAAAATCTATGTTGATAACGAGGGGTATAACAGATTACAGCGGTTCTGCTTAAAATAAAGGCAGTTTGTTTAATTTGTATATCCCAAAACGGTTTTTAGATACGCGTTAAAAAATAAAAAAAGCCATGTTTTAAGGAAACGCCGTATAACTTTGATAAAATGGATTTAAAACCACTATTTTGTTTAAAAATATTGTCTCAAATCCGTTTTATCAAAGTTATACGGCGTTTCCTTAATTTTCAAGCTGTAGAAAGCATATTATTTTTTTGTTTTGAGATAATATTTTTGTAAGAGTTTTTCTTTTACGTCATAGCGACTCACAAAATTTATGACGGTGATACTAAATATTATTATATTTGGCGATTAAAATCCGCTTTTTATCAATTTGTAAACTGTGCCGGAGCGATATTTATCATTTATAGACGCTTTGACATCTCTAATATATATAATTATTTATGAGACGTTGTTATTTTGTGATTTAGCTATAACAGACCTGTTCGATGATTTTTAAAACTATAGCGATTAGTGAATATACTTTTCACGCTTACGCTTTGTTTAATTTTATTAAAATGTGAAGGTAATATTACCAAGAAAATTAAATTTCGCTTAATGATAAAATTCTATGGGGCAGGTTTAATACCGATTTAACCGATATTTATTATATTGTGAGCTTTAGGCGGATCTATACTTTAAATCAGCTTGTATATTTAAGTGTGACCGCTGTAAGCCTGAGACCGTGATATTTAATCGGCCCTTATAATTATTATTGGAAGACAAGATAAACCGGTATTTCATTATTATTTTATTAAGGGAATGTTTATAAGGGGATATTCCCTAAGATTTGGGAGGTTTTTACAGTGAGAATTTTTATTTTATGCGCTGTCACGGCGCTGATGATAGGCGTGATGGTTGGCTGCGGAAACGGCGACTCAGCCGCTAACGATATAAACAGGCTTTTTGACGACGTTATGCCAGACGGCCTTGAAATGACAACGGAGGATTTCACCACGGATTATTCCGACGGGGCTTATGGAATGTATGGAGGCTATGGAAATTATAACGGCGGATACGACTATAACAACAATTATAACAACGTATACGGAACAGCGCCGGGGGATTTTAACAGAGCGGGATATAACTCAAGCGGTAAGGGAAACATTGATTTTGATATTACCCCATCGAATTTCGCCTCAGAGGAAAATACTCAGGAAAGCAATACAGTCAAGATAAAAAAATAATATATGGATTTTTTTCATTTATTATGTTATCATATAAAGAGGTTTAGAGGAATTGTTAAACTTTTTCATATATCAGCCGGTTAAAACGCCGTCTATATAGTGTAAAAAGAATTAATAAAAAAATTTGTTTTCTCTTTTATGGAAATTTTTCTTAAGATAGACGTTATATAAAAATTATTTAACTTTATCGATTAAATATTGAGAGTATTCGCTTTATTTTACGGGGGATTGGCTTATGAGAGCTAAAAGCGCTTTATCTATATTTTTGACATTTTGTTTATGTTTTTATTTAATCGGGTGCGAGAAAGAGGATAACGCCGCCGACCCATCTAAGCTTCAGGTATATACAAGTTTTTACGGGGTTTATGATTTTGTAAGCAAAATAGGCGGCGATAAAATTCAGGTTTATAATATTGTTCCCACTGGTACAGAGCCCCATAATTGGGAGCCTACGTCGGGGGATATGATGAATTTGTCAAAGGGAGATATTTTATTTTTTAACGGCGCGGGTATGGAAAATTGGGTGGACAAGGTAAAAGCCGCCGTTGAGAATGAGAATTTGAAATATATAAAGCTTTCCGAGGGAATAGAGCTTATTAAATCAAGGCACAGTCATGGGGACTCCGATGGGGATTTGGACTTTGACTCGGTTGACCCCCATATTTGGCTCAATCCAATAAACGCTAAAAAGGAAGCCGAGACTATTAAAAACGCTCTTTCCGCCGCTGACCCCTCAAACGCCGAGTATTATAATAAAAATTATGAGGATTTCTCTAAAAAAGCCGACGAGCTTGACGCGGATTTTAGAAATATGACAGCGAGGGCGGAGAACAAAACCATCGTTGTCGCTCACGAGGCATACGGCTATTTATGCGAGGCTTATGGAATCGAGCAGATAGCCATAGAGGGACTTTCGGCGGACTCGGAGCCTTCTCCCGCTAAAATGGCAGAAATATCAAAATTTATTAAAGATAATGACGTGAGATACATTTTTTTTGAAAGGCTTCTGTCCGCTAAAGCCGCCGAGGTTATTTCGGAGGAAACGGGGGCGGAGCTTCTTGTTTTAAATCCTTTTGAGGGACTTACCCAAGAGGAGATTAACGCCGGCGCTGATTATTTTTCTGTTATGCGGGAAAATTTTGAGAACATAAAAAAAGCTATCGGCAGGTAAGAGTGGATTTTTTGGAGGTGCTGTTATGGATGTTCTTCAGGTAAGAAATATTTCTTTTAACTATTCTGACAAAGCGATAATTAAAGATTTAAGCTTTGACGCGCGGAAGGGCGATTTTATTTGTATTGTGGGAACTAACGGCACGGGAAAAAGCACTCTTTTGAAGCTGATTTTAAATTTACTTAAACCAAGCAAGGGCAGTATTTTTATAGACGGAGAGGACTCAAGACATTTTAAAAGTTTTCATAAAATTTCTTATGTCTCTCAAAAAGCGACTGATTTTAATTCGGATTTTCCCGCCACCGTTGAGGAAGTGGTTTCAGCGGGGCTTTATCCAAGATATGGTTTTTTAAGTTTCGGAAAGAAAAAAGAACAGCGAGAAAAAGTATTTAAAGCTTTACAGACTGTTGGAATGGAGAAACACTCTAAAAAATTAATCGGACGGCTTTCGGGGGGACAGCAGCAGAGGGTATTTATAGCCAAGGCGCTTGTCAACGATCCCCGCATTATTTTTCTTGACGAGCCGACCGTAGGCATAGACGTTAAAGCCGTGGATTCTATATGCTGTCTTTTAGGAAGTCTTAACAAAAAATTTGGAATTACGATTATTATGGTGACTCACGATATTTCTTCCGTAATATACCATTCAAACAAAGTGCTTTCTCTAAATGAGGACGGAAACGCTAAAATTATGGATTCAGTTCAGTTTGGAAAAGAAACGATTTTAAAACACGTCTGCCATAATTAGATTTTTTTGAAAGTCATGGAATTGCCGCAAGGTTTTGATAGAAGTTTACTGACGGATTTTAGCGATTTGCCGTTAAATTATGTGAATACGTGAAATATATATTTGTGATGTCAAACAGCGGTGTTTATAGTATAACGTTTTTTTGGAGTGAGATTTATGGATACTTTAATCAATATTTTTTCGCAGGGATATATGCAGAGGGCGCTTTTTGTCTCATTGCTTATTTCAGTGATTACGCCGCTTATCGGCAACGTTATTGTTCTTAAAAGACTTTCGTCAATAGGAGACGCTTTGTCTCACTCAAGTTTAGCCGGAGTCGCTATCGGGCTTTGTTTTGGGTTTAACCCGACTATATCGGCTATTGTTTTTTCGGCGGCGGCTGCTGTTATTATTGAGTACATAAGATACGCTTTTCCGAATTACTCGGAAATGGCGACGGCGATTATGATGTCTTTCGGCGTGGGTATAGCCGCTGTTTTCTCAGGGTTTACGGGAAACGCCGCCAATTTTGATAATTTCCTTTTTGGCAGTATTATAGCGACAAGTTCTTTTGATTTATATACAACGCTTGTTTTAAGCGTTATTGTAATTATTGTGATAACGGTATTATTTAAAGAGCTTTTTTATATTACTTTTGACGAGGAGGGGGCTAAACTCTCAGGCATAGCGGTTAAAAGGATTAATTTAATTTTTACCGTTGTTACGGCGGTGGTTGTCTCTATCGCGGCGAAGACAGTGGGCGCTCTTATTATCTCATCTCTTATGATTATAC
>CAJTVH010000093.1 GCA_910579745.1 uncultured Clostridia bacterium
TGGAACTTTCGTCAATGACAGTTTACAAATACATAAAAAAGTTTGGGCTTAAAACTAATGGAAAGAAGCGAGGTTTTTGGCGAATGCGGCGGTGATTTTATAATTTGTAGTCGCTTGTCCGCCCCATTCTTCATTAATGAGGAATGGGAAATAATCAACATTTTTTTCCGCAAAAGAATTTTCTAAAATATTGCTTTTACACCATCTTGCATAATTATTTCTGCCAAGTTCTAAAAAATTGTATAAATCTTTGACGGTTGTCATTCCATTTTCGTCAATCCTCAATAAAATTTCAATAGGTGTTTGTTTTGCTGTATTGATATTGCTAATTTCATTATTCATAATGTTATCTCCTTTCGTTTCATTGCTAATCAGTTAAATTTTTTTAATGGAATTTTTAAAATCTTGAGATTTTAAATAAAGTTTTGTTTTGTGCTTTTTGCTATGTCAGTTTTAATAATGTGGTCTGTAATTGCTTACTCATTTGTTTACCTCCTTGTTTTTTGTTTTAGCAATTTTATTTTATCTGCTTAAATGCATTATTCGCTTTTCTTATTTTTTTAACGCTCATTTTTATTTTAAAATTATTGTATGAAACAAAATATTGTGTTTGTGAATTTAGTGAGCTCCATTTGCTGAATTTGTAAGTTATATGTTATTATTATAATGAAAAAATATTGAAACATTCATATTGAAATTACAATTTATAAAGAAAAATGTATAAAATTATTGCTTCTTAATGATATTTGTAGTATAATTTAACTAAAAATGTTTATATTTTTACAAATTAAGAAAGGAGTTATTATTATGCGACGAACCGGAGAAAATTTGCAGACAATAGCGCTTATAATACTTATGATTGGGTTGTTTATATTATTTATTATGACAATTTCGATTCTTTCAGACTCCCCATCAAGGCTTAGTACAACAATTTGGGTAGTCGCCGCTATCATAGGAGGAAATTATACTATATTTTGTCTTTTACTTTATGGAGTGGGAAAAATAGTTGAGGGAATAGGCTGTATACGAGATGATATTCATAATATAGCTGATATTAACAATCCAGAAAACGAAGAAAAACTGCCAAATCTTTAAAATTACGGCACATTTATGAACACGGAGGAAGATATTTTGGAGAGATATAAAAGAATAAGCGAGGATAGCTGGCTGTACATGACTGGCTGTCCATTGATTATCAAAAAATACGCTCTTACTATGGATTGTAAGAAAGAAACTTTGCTATGTCAAATTAAATTTAAAAATCTCGGACATGAAACAATAAAGGCTGTTTTTGTTAAAATAGAAGGGTTTAATGTAAGCGGAGAAGTAACGGGGGATTTAACAGAATACATATATAACGACCTTTTTATTGGAAGAAATAGTGAGTTTGGCGGAGATATTGGCATTGAGTTAAATGATGTGAATATCCGTATCGTTAAAATTTATTGCTATAAAATAATTTTTTTAGACAGAGAGATAAAATTATCAGATGAAAACAATTATTTTAAAAAACTCCCTGAAAGAAAATATTTAAAAGATGAAATTGACCCTAAACTGCTTTCAGAATTTTACTTGCGTTATAGAGAAAAATTAAGAGGGGATATTTTAATTCCGTACAATAATGACACGGTACGTCTTTGTCAGTGTGGTGAATATACTCTTTCTGAATTTGAGGTCTGCCCCTCATGCGGACAAAAAAACGGATGGTGGCGGGAAAACACCTCTGTTGAGCAACTTGAAAAATTTAAAGATGAACGTGAGAAAAAAGAAGCCGCCGAGGCAGAGTTAAAAAAAATAGAAGATGAAAAAAAAGCTGCCAAGTCAAAATTAAGAAGGGATAAAACTAAAAAGATAGCAACAATTTCAGGTTGTACTTTTTTTATATTTGTTATAGGGTATTTTCTAATAGCAAATGTTATTATTCCTGAAATTAAATATGCCGAGGCAGAAGAGTTTTTTACAAAAGGAAACTATGCCGAAGCGGTTGAAAAGTTTGGAGAATTGAGTAATTATAGAGATTCAAATGATAGAACAAATGAGGCTAAATACGCCGAGGCAGAGGAGTTTTTTACAAAAGGAAACTATGCCGAAGCGGTTGAAAAGTTTGGAGAATTGGGTAATTACAGAAATTCAAAAGATAGAACAAATGAGGCTAAATACGCCGAGGCAGAAGAGCTTTTTACAAAAGGAAACTATGCCGAAGCGGTTGAAAAGTTTGGGGAATTGGGTAATTACAGAGATTCAAAAGATAGAATAAACGAGGTTAGATATAGTGAGGCGGAAGAGTTTTTCAAGAAAGGTAATTATACCGAAGCGATTGAAAGATTTGAAGGATTAGGTAATTATAGCGATTCTAAAAATAGAATAAACGATATATTACAAACCATTTCTGAAAAATCATCTTTAATAAAAAAGTCTGTGTCAGGGGGGTATTGGCATACAGTAGGATTAAAAAAAGATGGAACAGTTGTTGCTACTGGTGATAATGATGATGGGCAATGTAATATATCTGATTGGAAAAATATAATTGCCATTTCAACAGATAATCTTCATACAGTAGGGTTAAAAGCGGACGGAACGGTTGTTGCTATTGGTTATAATTCGTTGAAACAGTGTAACGTATTTGATTGGGAGAGTATTGTTGCTATTTCTGCGGGAGGTTATTATACAATAGGTTTAAAAGAAGATGGAACAGTCGTTGCGGTGGGTGATAATTATTATAGGCAATGTAATATATCAGATTGGAAAAATATAATTGCCGTTTCAGCAGGAGGTTTTCATACAGTAGGGTTAAAAGCGGACGGAACAATTATTGCTGTTGGTTATAATGAATATGGACAATGTGATGTATCTAATTGGAAAGACTGCATTTCTATCTCAGGTGGATGGTATCATACAGTAGGGTTAAAGGGGAACGGAACGGTTATTGCTGTTGGTGAAAACAAGGATAAACAATGTGATGTGTCTAATTGGAAAAATATTATTGCCATTTCAGCAGGAAGTTGTCATACAGTAGGTTTAAAGGAAGATGGAACGGTCGTTGCTGCTGGCAGTAATGGTAATGGACAGTGTAATGTGTCTGATTGGAAAGATATTATAGCTATTTCGGCTGGACATGATCACACAATAGGACTAAAAGCGGATGGAACGGTTGTTGCTGTTGGTAGTAATAGTAAAGGACAATGCAATGTGTCTGATTGGAAAGATATTGCTGTAGATTAGATAATATCATAGTTTATCATATTAATTGATAATGTTTTTTAATTATTTATATTATTATATCAATAACGCTACTTTATAGAAAAAGGAGGCTTCTATATTCTACTATAGAAAGCCTCCTTTTCTTGCTGTATTTCTTTATATTTACCTATTATATTCTATTATTACCTATAAATCGTACAAATGCTCAAAAAAAAATAAAACATATTTTATTGAGGCTTGCATGTAGCGCAAGGTTTGTAACCTAAATCTTCTGCTTTTTTTATGTCCATTTCAATTAAGGTGCTTTTATTAGCTATGTGGTAACAAGTTGGCAAATGATATTTTTTTCCTGTTTTTGTGACTATTACGGTTTTATTTGATTGTGGAGTTGTAGATTCGATAGCCTCAGTAGTCGTCAGCTCCGTAATTGTCTCTGTTATTACTATTGAAGTTTCTGTTTGTGTAATTAATTCAGTAAAATTTTGAGTGACTATTTCAATTCTATTGTTTAAAAATGAGGCACTATTTTTATTTTGATTATAAATATAATACAAATTAAATATTAGTAATAAAATAATGCTTATAGTTATTAAAATTTTGGAACGTGTTATTTTTGTTGAGTAAAAATATAATGCTTGTTTTTTTGAGTCTGATTTGCAAAGTATACCTTCGTCATATAATTTTTTTGCGGTATCAAGATACATACTTTTCATTAAATATGTAGGAGCTTGCAGTTCAAGAGCGAATATATCGGCTTCTATTTCTTGTTTGATTCTTATTCTTTTTGATATATGTTTGTTTTTACAACATATATTTGTGTTTATATGTCTTAAAACGAAATGTCCCATTTCGTGGCATATAACGCTAATTTTTTCTAAATATTCTAAATCATCTTTAAAAAAGATAATTTTATAATCGTCAGAGACATAAGCAAATCCTTTAGTGGTCTTTGTGTAAATTTCTAAATTTAATGTTTTTATTATTTTTTCACCTAACTTAGATTTAAACGAGAGTATTTTCCAATTATTTTTCGTTGCGATTTCTTCTAATTTTTCTAACGATATTGGAAGTTCTTTAACGTCCATTCTTTTAGCGAAATCTTGTGTGATTTTTCGTATTCTTTTTTCACTTTTCATAAAATATCATATCCTTTCTTATTTTGTAAGATTAATGTAACAAAATAAAAATACAAGTGAAAGGATAAATATAGCAATATGCAAAAATTATTATAATAAAAAATCTGTTTATAGTTATATTGTTAAAATTATGAAAATTACTTTATCGATTGTTATAAAGAAAAAATATGAACATATCTATCTTATTTAACACTTTCTCTATAGGTATTTAAAACGTTTAGTAAAATATTATATTCTTTTTCGTTTAATATAATTTTATGGCCTTTTTTGTCTGCTATATAATATTTAGAGTTTATTCCTTCTAAAATTTTACCAATTTTATCGTTTACATCTTCACCATAATATGATTTTTCGCCATCATGTCCAATTATAGCGGCTGTTACAGATGTTGTATCTGTTTTTTGAGGAAAGTCAAATAATTCATTTACGTCAACTTTTAGAATATTACATAAATCTTTAATGGATTTTATATCAGGTTCTGATTTCCCAACTTCCCATGAGCTTAAAGTGGTTTTATTTTTTAATCCCAATAAATCTGAAAGTTGTTGCTGTGTATAATTTTTCATTTTTCTAATTGCTTGTAATCGATTTCCAAAATCTTTATCTGCCAACTTTATTTACCTCCTTTTTTATTTAATTTTAATTATAGTATAAATCTTAAATGGAAAAAGGTCAATAAAAAAAATGAAAAATTCGTACAAAATATATTGACAAACGAATATATTGGATTTATAATGTATTTACAATGTAAATCCGAAAAATTCGTACAAAGAATAAAAGGGGGTTATTATTTATGAAAGAGTATGAAATAATCAAATTTTTTGTTAAAGAAAAATGCAGGAATACGGGAACTAAACAAAAGTATTGGGCTGCAAAGTGTGGTTATAATGAACAAACTTTTAGTTACATATTAAATGGTAATAAAAAAATATATTATTCGGACATTGTTAAATTGTGCAAAGGATTAGAATGCCAACCTAATGATTTAATTAAAATTGAAACAGATAAAAAGAGGGCATAGATGGATTGAGGGCTGGAAAAGAATTGCAAAAAATGAAAAAACTTTAAATCAAGAACAATTAAACATTGTTTTGTTAATGACTAAAGCTTTTAAAATGGAGAATGAATATTTGAAAAATAAAAAAAGTGAACAATGTATTTAAACAAATAA
>CAJTVH010000094.1 GCA_910579745.1 uncultured Clostridia bacterium
TGGAGGAAAAAACAAAAGAGGTATGGAAGAAAAACGGGATTAATCCTAAATACGTCTAATCTGAGGAAACACCGCGTAGTTCAAAAAAATATTTTTAATATCCTTTGCGCGGTGTTTCCTTAATTAATTTTAAGGAGGAAAAAACTATGTTTAATGAGAATAAAAATTTTTATCCCACGCCCGAAAAACTTGTGAATAAAATGATTTCTTTGGTGGACTGGAACAAAGTAGAAACCGTACTCGAACCATCGGCGGGGAAAGGGGATATAGCGGAAGCGGTTAAAAAATACGGCGAAAAATATCAAGGAGTATCATTTGACATTGATTGTATAGAGTACGATGAAAATTTACGGCATATTCTTACAGGGAAAGATTTAAAGGTTGTACATAATGATTTTTTAACATATGACACAATGAAATCATATGATTTAATAATTATGAACCCGCCTTTTGAGAATGGGGACAAGCACATTTTGAAGGCTTTGGAAATGCGGGAAAAAAACGGGGGCGGTGTTATTTGTCTTCTTAACGCGGAGACATTAAAAAATCCTTGTAACAACAGAAGATTGTCACTTGTGGAAAAATTAAGGGAACACGGTGCCGATATTGAGTATATTCAAAACGCTTTTATGGAGGCGGAAAGAAAAACAAATGTGGAAACAGCGTTAATCAAGGTATTAATTCCCCAAACGGAAAAAGAGTCGTTTATTCTTAATAATCTAAGGAAAGCGAGGGAGGAAAGGGAATGTAAGCCGGAAGAAAAAGACCAAATCGCCGAGAATGACTTTTTGAAAGTTATCGTCGAGCAATATAAAATGGAAGTGGAAGCGGGAGTGAATTTGATAAGAGAGTATCAAGCGATGGCTCCGTTTATATTGTCAAGGTTTAAAGAGGGTGAGGCGGAAGACTGTATTTTGAGTCTCAATGTACAAAGCCAGTACGGGAAAGGGTATGACTTGTCAGTTAATAGGTTTATTAAGGAAGTTAGAAAAAAATACTGGCGGGCGTTATTTAATAATAATGATTTTATGGGGAAACTTACGGGAAATTTACGGCGTGAGTTTTATAACAAGGTGGAAAGTTTAGGAGATTATGAGTTTTCATTATATAATATTTATGAGCTTAAACTTCAAATGAATAAAAATCTCATAAAAGGTATTGAGGAAACGATTATAGCTAAGTTTGATGATTTAAGCCGTAAATATCATTATCTTGATGAGACGTCAAAGAATATCCATTATTACAATGGGTGGAAAAGCAATAAAGGATATTATGTAAACAAAAAAGTAATTGTCCCGTTACAGGCGTGGAGTTCTTGGGGAAGTTGCTTGTATTATCCAGCCGCTTCTTATTTATTGGATCTTGAAAAATGCTTTAATTATCTTGACGGAGGATTAACGGAATCTATTGATTTAAAGAAGACTTTAGAAATCGCCGAAAGAGAAGGACAAACAAGAAACATTGTGCTTAAATATTTCAAAGTCACATTTTATAAAAAAGGGACTTGCCATATTACATTCACAAATGAGGATTTGTTAAAAAAATTTAATATATTTGCCGGAAAATATAAAAACTGGCTTCCGCCGTCATATGGGAAAAAAGCGTACAATGATATGTCAGAGGGGGAAAAACAGGTTGTCAATGAGTTTGAGGGCGAGGACTCATATAAACGGGTTATTGAAAATAAGGATTATTTCTTATTTGACACAAGTAATTTGTGTATGATTGAGGAAAAGCAATGTATTTAAGAAAAGAGGAAAATATATGTTAAACATTATAAATATTACGGCGATAATAGTATTATCGTTTGCTGGTTTTGGAATAATTGATATGGTTATTGAGAGCGGAAAGGGGAAATAAGAAATGGAAAATCAAAGTAAAAGTTTGCTGAAACTAATTTCTAATTTGTATGTTTTAAGATACACAACAGAACAAATCAAGGAAATAGCGAAAAAATATATATGAAGATAAAACCTCGCACGCTGATATGAAGCGTGCCGCGTGTTCTACGCTTCTCACGTCAAAAGAAGCGGTTTTTTATTGGAAAGTTAATTTTACAAAGTTTAGGAGGAATAAATATGAGAAAAGATATTTTAGAACAGTTATTTGTGGAGTTGTTTGAGGTAAACCATTTAACATTAGATTTGATTGATGAAATTGGGAATACGAAATTTTAATTAAATTTTATAAGAAAACTATTGTAGAGGATTTGACAAAAGAAGAGTTGTTAAATCATAAAAACAAGGTATCATATTCTTGTTTAGGTACTTTGTCAAAAAGTGAGTTAGATAATTTCTTAGAAAATTTATATAGTTAATGGCGCAGACAGGTACAGCGGAATATTTTGAAATAGGCAAGGAGGGAATCTTATGACCGCGTTATTATTTATTGGAATAGGTTATTTAATTTTTAAACTAATCTCAAGTTTTGACTCAAACACGGGGAGAGTCAATAATTCTGAATTGTTGCTATACGACCACCAAAATGGAAAATCTATTGAGGAATGCGAGATATTAAGAAAGTGTGGAAGATATAATTGAAAAATAAGTGTTATTTTTACTAAGTTTATGAAGTTTCATTATATTAAAATGAGATGATAAGATTGGAGGTAAAATAGTGAGGTTAGTTAATCTTAACATCAAGAAGTTACACGGATGTTATAACTATAATGTTAAATTTAATACGGATGTAACTTTCATTTATGGCGCGAATGGCTGCGGGAAAACAACCGTTTTAAATATTACGGAAGCGGTAATATCAGGCGAATTATTTAAACTTTTTAATTATCAATTTGAGGAAGTCAAGTTAGGTTACGCTAAAAGTGAGAATTTAAACGATATAAAATATATTGTTATAAAGTTAAAAAAATCAAATTTAGATATTGAGTTTAACAATCAAAATTATAATATCGAAATTGACGGTCTTTTTGAAAGTATGCGTTTTTCAAAAGGAAATTTAAGAAATATTACCGAAGTTTATTTTAAGCGGTATAATTTTTTGTTTGAAATCAAAAATACTTTTAATTATGTTTGTCTTACCTTAAATTGTTCCAATATTTTATATGGATATGGTATGGGAGTACAAAAATTTCATTTGTCTCACAATTTTTTAGATAAGGAACCGGCTGTGTCACAATCGGAAAATTTAATTTACAATGAACAATTACGTAAATCTATAGAAATTTTTAAAAGTATAATAAATGAATTTATCGGAGATAGTGTCAACAAAAAGAGAATTAAAATAGATACTATGGGAAAAATATTTTTTACAACAAAATACAGTAAGGATAAAATTAAAGTACAGCATCTGTCTTCCGGTGAGAAACGTTTAATTGTGTTTTTCGCGAATTTAATTTTTAATGTAAGAAATAATTTGTCAGGAATTTTTGTGATTGACGAACCAGAACTTTCCTTACATTTATCATGGCAAAAAATATTTGTGGAAAAGGTGTTGGAAGTAAATAATAATATTCAATTAATTTTTGCGACACACGCGCCAGAGATTATTGGAAAAAACAGAAGTAAAATATATAAACTGGAAAGCGAGTATGTATTTTAAACAGCTAAATATAAATAAGATTAACAAAATTACATATCAAAGAAAAAATAAGATATTGTGAAATCAATGTCTTATTTTTTTTACGCTGAAATTTGAAAGGCTGGGGGTAAAATGGGAAAGAGAAACGGAAATACAATATTGTCGGATTTGTATTGTACAGAGTGCGGTTTTCATATGACCGTTCAAAGGAGAAAATGCAAGCCGCGTGAAAAAGGTCATATAGAAAAAATATGGTGCTGTAATTGTAGAAAAGAAAGAAAGTTTATAGAGGTCAGAGGAAGAGACTTCTTGTTGTCAAACGTGATTGATTTTGAAATTAAAGGAGGTAATATTTATGAGAAGAAAGTGTGACGACAGGGTAGACAGCTGCGGAACGTCAAGCCTTGTGGAACCGTTCAGAGACCAGAATGACATTATAAAAATGCAGAACTACTTTAAAGAGCGTGAGCAATGGCTTATGTATTTAATATTCGTTATGGGTATCTGTATGGGACGCAGAATAGGAGATACGCTGTCTTTGAGATGGAATCAGTTTTACCATTCTAATGGGAAAAGAAGAGACGAGATAGGAGAGTTAAAAGAGCAAAAAACAGATAAGTACGCCTCGCCTTTCATTACGGAATCGGTATGGAAAGCGATTGATATTTACAGAGAACACACGGGATGTAAGCCATCCGTGAATAACTATGAGAATTTAATTTCAATACAGCTTGCCGGAAATTATAAAGGGCAGCCAATTACTGTGGACGGGTGCCTTAAAGCGATGAAAAGGGCGGCGAAAGCTGTCGGGATAACATATAACGTGGGAAATCACAGCACAAGGAAAACTTTCGGATATATGTGTTTTAATTTGTTTCCTAACGATCCTTACACACTTCCGCTTCTTCAAAAATGTTTTAATCATCACTCTGAAAAGGTAACATTAGACTACATAGGGTTATCAAAAGACGGAATGAAAAAACTATACAATGGCGTAAGTAATGTTGTTGGTGACTTAATGGAAGGAAAAACTGTCTCATATTCTCAAAAAATAGCGAATGTAATTACTAACGATTACGACAAGCTAAGACAGACTATTATTGACGCATATATGCTGGGGAAAAAATCGTCTGAATCCTCCGCGGGAGATGTATTGAGAGATATTGAGTTAATTATGGGGCGGGTCAGAGATGAGGCCGTAGTATAAAATTTTTAGAAAATGTTGTGTAAAAATTGAGTTAAAGGAGCTGAGATATATGATACTGTGTGAGTTTAAGATAAACGGAATAAGCTATGTGACTGTACGGCTTAAAAACTCAGCGCATGTTATGCCTAAAAGTGAGTGGAAACATGTAGAGTGTGAACGCGGCGGAATAGGGAAATAAGATAGAGAGAAATGATTGTTATGGAAATAGAAAATAAGGAGGATTGATGTGGACGAAAAGATTTAAGAGAAGTAAATAAAAATAGCGGTAATAATGTAGTAGTAAAAATGGTTAGTGAAAAAGTTGTCATTTTAAATCTAATAAGAAAGGAAGACAAGATATGAAAAAATATGATTTTACTGGCGAGACACTTAAATGGTACGGCAGAACATTAAGCCGAATAAGAGCGTTAAAGGATTTCGGTGATGTTGAAGCGGGAGATTTAG
>CAJTVH010000095.1 GCA_910579745.1 uncultured Clostridia bacterium
CAGTATTATGAATCACTGGGGCAGGCAGCTTAAAGATTTCGTGAAGAAAAAGTGTAAAGGGATATTGACAATATCAAGATGTGGCAGAACAGTAGCAAATCATATTAGCACCTGCTCCTGTGGTAATATGAGAAACTCCAATATTACTTTAGAGATTAAATAAGCTCTCAAACCTTCAAAAAAAGCATCAATAACTTTGAAAGCATTAAGCAATATAAAGAGTTACTTGATTTAGTTATTATAACTCAAACAGAATTTGAGGTAAAGAAAAACAACTCACAGACTTCTTTTATTGTTTCACACTAAAAATTTCACAAATTTCTATAATTAAAAATGATAACTTTAACATAAAATAATTAAAAGCTAAGAGGATAAATTTTATGGAAACCCACAAAAATTAATTTCTGTGGATTTTTTATATTTTCTATTGTCTTATTTTGTTATTTGTTATATAATTTCTATAAAGATATTTTTTTAGCTTATATTAAGTTCAAAAGTCATATACATATTTTACTCATACTAAGATTAAGTTATTTACAGCAAATCTACTATATAACAACAACTTATAAGTCTTTGAGAATATCTCCAAATAAATAACATTGAAAGGAATGTTTGTGTGAATAAATTAATTTTAAAGTACTTATCTTTTTATATGATTACAGCTTTTGTTATAACTATTATTTTTATTTATCAATTTCAAACCGCTGTTATTAGCAGAGAACGGACAAACACAAGCGAGGAAAAAATTTTACAGGTGCGTGAAAAACTAAAAGCGAATAATGAGGACATCTCACGAATTACGGAAAGCTTAAGTCAAAGTAATCTTGTTAAATCCCGCGCTTTCGCTCGCATTATTCAAGAAGACCCATCCATACTTACATCTGTTGAGAAAATTAATGAAATAGCTAATATTCTTATGGTTGACGAACTTCATGTAACTGATGAGCGCGGTGTCTTGAAATATGGAAACATTCCTGAATATATAGGTCTTGATTTTACAAATGGAGAGCAGACAAAACCTTTCCTTCAGATACTTACAGACTCCTCAGTAGAAATAGTTCAGGAACCTCAGCCAAACGCTGCTAAAGGAATTATGTTTCAATACATAGGAGTCGCGCGAAAAGACCAAAAAGGTATTGTTCAGGTAGGCGTAAGGCCGGAAATACTTGAAAATATGCTTGAAAACACAAAAATAGAAACCGTTCTCAGTGAGTTTGACTTTGGAGTGGACGGATATGTTTTCGCCATTGATAAAAACAGTAAACAAATCCTCGCTATAAAAAATAAAAGTCTCATCGGTAAAATGTATTCCGACGCTGGGTTTAACGACACGATTTTTTCAAGTAAAGAGGGTACCGCCATTGTTGATGGGACAGAGGTTTGTTTTTACGTAGATTCATATGATGATATGATTATAGGAACAGTTATGCCTGTAAGTGAGTATTTTGAGCAAAGATACACTCAGACCATTTCTGTCTCGATAAGTATATTTATTATTTTTCTTTTGCTTTTAATCTTTATAGGTATGCTTATCAACAGAAAAATTGTCAAAGGTATACATAATATTGTAGCCGGCCTCCAAAGGGTTGAAAAGGGTAATTTCAACCTGAAAATAGAAGAGTTTGGAAATAAGGAATTTAAAATCCTAAGCACTGGAATTAACTCAATGGTTGACGGGATAAGTAAAAATATTAAAGATAATGAAAAGCTTATGAGACAACAAAAAAATATCTTTGATAAAAATCTCCAGCTCATTGAAAATATAAAAAATGTTTCACTTGAGATTAACACAGCGTCGAAAAAGACTGTTGATATGGCTAACTCTATATATTCTGGTTCAACAAATCAAGAGGATTCTCTTGTGGCTCTTAATAAATCTATGGAACTTATTACCGAGCAACTTAAAAATAACGCATCTGTCTCAACAAAGGTTTCCAACGACACAAATTCAGTTGTCTCAAATATACTTGTGACAAAAGATAATATGCAGAGACTTAATGAGTCAATGAAGAATATCTTTGAGTATTCAAATAAAATAAGTAATATAATAAATGAGGTTGACTCAATAGCGACACAAACAAATATGCTTGCCGTAAACGCCTCTATTGAGGCCGCCAGAGCGGGAGAACAAGGTAAAGGTTTCGCCGTTGTCGCCATACAGGTAGGTGAACTTGCCAAAAAAAGTGCCGAAGCGGCGAAAGAAACCGCCGGCATTCTCTCAAATACAATCACAGCAGTTGAGGAGGGTCAAAAAATCACGGGAACAGCTGTCTCGGAATTTTTAAAATTTGTTAATGACATTGAGGAAGCTGGCAAAAGTATAAATCAGATTTCAACTATGGCAAACAATCAAGTAAATGATGCTATAGAAGTTTTGTCAGGACTTGAGCAAATAGCTGAAATCGCTAAAGAAAGCCGTGTTTCCGCTGTTGAGAGTAAAAATACTTCTGAGGAACTCACAAAGCAGGCGGACCTGCTTATGAAATTTGTAAATAAATAAAACCTTTTAAATTTTCAATATAAAAAACCACCTAGTCTGCCAAACTTTGGTGGTTTTTTCCTTTAAAATAATCTTTTGATTGTAGAAGACGCTCTCGCAGAAGCTAACTACCTTTTATACCTTTGATAATAATGATTCTATTATTATATTCAAAGAACTTGAAAATACTTAAATAAAGCGTCATCAAATGTTGAAAAATTCAGAAGAATTTTTTTCAAAAGACGCTTAAGTTTATTCCAAAATTTTTCTATTGGATTTAATTCAGGGGAATACGGCGGAAGAAAAATTAAACGATGTTTATATTCCTGAGCAATAGAAAAAAGCTGCTTTTTACGATGGAATGACGCATTATCCATCACTATAACACTATCTTTTGGAAGAATCGGCATAAGCTGGCTAGAAAACCAATACTCGAACAAATCACTTTTCATTGTACCGCTGTATTCTAAAGGTGCAATAATTTTCTTATTAAGCTGTGCTCCGCAATTCCGGCTCTTTTATATTCGCGTCCGCTTATTTTTCCATATACTTTTTTCCTCTAAGTGAGTATCCATACTCACGATATAAATATGTATCTATTGCTGTTTCCTCTATATAAACTATTTTATTTTTTGATATATTCTCTATTTCCTTTTCATAATCTTTTACTTTATCCTTGTTTTGTTCTTTGTAAATTTCTGTCTTTTTTTTGTGTAATATTCTGACGCTTAAGTGCTTTCCTTACCGCAGTATCAATGCATTCAAATACCTCAGCTATTTCCTTTAAATATGCATCTGGATGCTCAGCTATATATTCCTTTAATTTTTTAGGAGCTATTTTCTTGAACGTTCGATTTAATGGTTTAGTTTCCAAATCTCTTTTTTCTTTTAATTGACGCTCCCATCTTTGTATAGTTGAAATCGCTGCTACAAATATATTACTTGTTTCTTCCAGTGTATGTCCCTTTTGTCTGTATTCTATTACTCTTTTTCTATATTTTATTGGATAACTCATATTTTTCTTTTTTTTCTTTTTTCAAGTTCTTTTACTATATATTTACTTATAAGCGAGCGGAGAACCCAAGAAAAAGCGGAAAATGTGATATGTCATAATGCACATACTGAAAGTGGTTACACGAAGTCAAAAACAGAATACAGAATATGGCACAAAGATGGTTTTTATACAACTGTCACGAAAACGGAGTATGATTTTTATAACTATTGTAAAAGCTTATAGAATTAATCAAAAATTTTGATTTTCCGGTGTGCGGAGAGAAAATAATATCTATTTTACATAATAATAAAGCGAGTATTAAAGTTTTTGAGTGTCTGACGGGGTTAAAACTTCCAAAGTCTTATAAGAAGAGAATAGAATATTTGAGGGGTATTTCCGTCTCTGACTTTAAAGACGCGCGAACATATAAACCAGAAGCGGTAAAAGAAAATGAGGAAATGTTTTATATATCTATGTTTAGCGGAGACTGGGACGGAGTGAGAGCGGAACGTTTTAAGAAATATGGATTTGATATATTTATATCTGAGATAGGGGGAGTGTGGAATTTGTCAGAAGCTAAGAACGTGTTAAACATCTCGATGGGGGAAAGCAAAGAAATATGCAGGCAAAACATTTTAGTGCTGAATACGAAGAAATATACTTGCTATAAGACAGCTTCAAAATATATGAGCGTTAGCACTTCAAAAGGCGATGTTTCGGGATTAAATAGCGAAATTAATCAAACTAAATCAGCTATTGAGCAAAACGAAATAAGAGTAAGAAGCTTTAAGGAAACAATAAGCCTGATTAATAATTTCTCATGGCAGGGCGGCGGTGTTTAAATATTTAACACACACGGTCTTAACAGAGCCAAACAAGAAATTAACTTGGCTAAAAGTATGGCGAAGGGTCTTATTCAGACACAGCGAAAACTTACCGACAAAGCTGAGAAAATGAGAATGTTTCCGCCTAACGCCGTTACAGAAATACAAAATATAAATAAACGTATAAGCGGAATAGGCGGGACTATAACGAGACTTGAGAGAGAGAAATATAAATTAAGCCGATGGAACATCAGCTGAATAAATCAATAATATTTGGGGAAATGATGTTTCTGATGATGAGAGACAAGAAGAGGACAAATCCAAAGAAATAATAAGCGGGGAGCCGAAAAATGAAAGCGGAGAGGGAGAAAAGACCGTAAAAACAATAGGCTTTGACGAATATAAACCTTTAATAAAAATGGACGGATTCTTCTTCCAATAAGGGACATAGCGGAGCTTTTGGAGTGTAAAACTGACTGAAACACAGACACAAAAACCTCGGTCATAAAAAGAAACGATGAAACTATAGAATTTACGATAGGGCAAAAATATTTTATGCTGGACGGGACAAAATATAATATTGACATGGAAGCGGAAATTTATAAAAATAAAACATATATTCCAATCAGGAGTATAAGTGGGCTTTTGGTATAAAAATTGATTATAATAATTATAGATAAAACGATTACTGTAAAATATTACAGTACCCAAAAGGAAATGAAAAGGTAATGTTTGTAATAATCGCCCTTGTAGAGCATGGAAATCACTTTCTGAAATTCCTCCAATGTCCAGAAGTCAACCTTTGTCTTTTTGCTCTTGATATTGCCTATCATATGTGACGGATTCATTTTCG
>CAJTVH010000096.1 GCA_910579745.1 uncultured Clostridia bacterium
GTCATAGCTAGTCATGACAAGAACAACGGGAATATTCATATTTGGATAAAGATCAAGTTTAAGACTCCCTATTGAGATAATACCGAACGCGACCGCCGCCAAAACACACATAAGTATGGTTACGGGACGCCTTACGGCGGTTTTGGATAAACTGTTCATTCCTATTCCTCCTCGCGCGCCGAAGCAGCCTGATTGTCATTTTTACCCTCCGTATCGGAGCCCCCTACTATATTAACGTCAGAGCCGTCGTGTACATATGACTGACCTTTAACGATAATGTTTTCCCCAAAAGAAACGCCTGAAATAATCTCTATCTCGTCTCCGTTGTCAACTCCTGTTTCCACATTCTTTTTAACGGCTTTGTTGTTCTCTATAACGTAAACATATTTATCCTCCCCGTTCTCAAGAACAGTATTTCTCGGAACGACAATAGTGTTATCCTTTTGGCTCTCAACAAAATGTATCTCGGCGAACATTCCCGGTTTAATAGTTCCGTTGCCGTTGTCTATCTCGATTTTAACTGGATATGTTTTTGTGTTGTCCGCGGATGGGGTAATTGTTTTAATTCTTCCTTTAATCACATAATCCCCTATAGTGGGAATAGTCACATCAACCTCTTGTCCCTGACTTATAACGTTAATAAGCTTTTCCGAAATGTTCACGTCAACCGTGACTTTAGACATATCCTCAATAACAAAAGGAGCCGACTGAGCGCTTACCATATTAGTCTCGCTTATGTTTTTAGAGGTAATAACGCCCGATATAGGAGCTTTAACCGCTGTATCGTTTAACGTTGAGCGTAAAATGCTTATCTGAGTTTGAATAGACTGTTTTGAGGCCACGGCGGAATTTACGCCCGCCTGAGCGGTCTCTCTGTTCTCTCCCGTCGTTTTGTTCACATAAATGTTATAATTCTCTTTAGCCTGCTCATAAGCCGTTTCGGCTCTCTTAACGCTGTTCTCGCTTTGAGATAAAGAATTCTGCGCCGTGGTCAGAGCGTTTTGAGAGTTGGCGAGAGAGTTCCGCGCTGTGTCATAAGCTTTCTGAGCTTGAGTATAAGCGAGTTCAGTGGAATCAAAATCGCTTTTCGTAATCGTTCCGGCGTTATAAAGAATTTTCATGTTGTTATATTTCTCCGTAACGTTGTCTAATGTCGCTTTTGAGTTCTCAACATTGTCCGTCGCCGTTTTAACAGCTATTTTAGCATTCTCAATAGATATTTTAGCGTTCTCATAGCTTGTGGCGGCGTTTTCCTTTTCTTTCTCAGCGTTCTCGACAGCTGTTTTAAGTGAAAGTTCCTGTGTCTGATTTTGTCCCCCGTCAACGTGAGCGAGATTGGTCTGGGCGCTTTTAACGGAAGCGTCTGAAACATTAAGCTGCGCCTGAAGCTGTTTTATCTGGTCCTGAATGTCTTTCTGGTCCAAAGTAAACATAATATCTCCCGCCTTAACAGTATCTCCTACGTCATAATTAACCTTTGAGACCTGCCCTGACGCTTTGCTCATAACGTTTACGGTATCGTTGGGTTTTACCTGTCCGGCGTAAACAAGCTCGCTTTTAATAGACGTACCCTCAGCTATTTTCGCTTCGACAGCCGTTTTGTTTTCCTCTTGTTTCGGCGGCGCTTGTTCTTCTCCCCCGCAGCCTGTAATAACTGTAGACACAATTAAAATTGATGCCGCTAAACTTCTGAAATATTTCATTTTTCAATCCTCCTGTAAAAAATAAATATTTATTTTTAAATTAAAGTGTACCCGAAAACTCTGTATCTATTGCCGAAATTGTGTAAAAATAAAATTATTTAAGGCGTATCTGAAAACTATCATAAGTTATTGGAATTATATAAAAATATCTAAAAAATTATGATAAGCAATACAAACTAGTTTCAAGTTTATCTTACTTTTTTATAATTTTTTGTACATATCTTAGTTTTCAGATACGCTCTAATAAAATAATAAACAAACCTCAATAAACCTGACGCAAACAATTCTTTTGCTTGTGAACGTTAAAAATTTGGCGAATCACTATAAATTGAATTAGTACGAAAAGCCTTTATAAGATGTTCAAGAGCCTCAATAATATTTTCTCTTTCCCCGTCTGAAAACTCGTCAAAATACATTTTAAAAACGCTGAAAATATTTTCTTTTGTTTTCTCAATACTTTCAAGTCCCTTTTCTGTCAGACGTATAAAAACCCTGCGCCCGTCGTCTCCCTCTTTGGGATATTCCTTGTAAAGAAATCCGCTTTTAACAAGCCTTGATACTGTAATGGAAATAGACGAACCGCTTAAATTTGTATATTCCTCAAGTTCTGAAACCGTGTTAAGTCCAAGATATTTAATAATATGCATAATGTAAAATCTTTTTTTGCTGAGCTCGTTTTCTCTCTCTTCCCCTATGTGTTCTTTTTTTAAAATAGAATCATAATACTCGGCAAAGCACATAAAGAATATAAAAAATTTAAAAGCCAGTTTAGAAGCCTCGTCAGAGTTCTCAAAATCCTTGTAATACTCACTGTTAATAATGGTGTTGTAAAAATTATTCTCAGAGGCGCTCACTGAAACGCTGAGCTTGTTAATACCTTCCGAAGCGTCTTTTTTTCTTTCCTCGGAAAAAGAGGAGTATATTTTTTTAAAGCCGTCAACAGCGTTATCCCCAAGTTCTCTTATTTGTTTAAGTCCCTCTTCCGTAATTTTAAAACGCGTCTTTCTTTTGTCTCCCGTATCATCTGGAACCTCCTTTATTACAAAACCCTTTTTTATCAGCTTCGATAAAATAATCGATAGTGTGCTTTTGCTTATATTCATTTCCTCCGCCATTTCTGAAACAGTGTTTCTCGCTCCGAGGGTGAGAGATATAAGAATTTTTACCTGGCGTTCGCTTAAACCCTCTTTAATGTTAAAAGTATGATTATTTTTTATGTATCTTGATTTATATTTTAAAACTAAGTCAAGAAGAAAAAGCATTTTCTCCGCGGCCGCTTCGGATTTACTCATAAAAAACCCCTTTTCTCAAAATCCGTTAATAGACCTGTATGCAGCATAAAAAATATTAGGTCTAAATATAGGCGGATATTTGTTTTATTATAAAACTATTATACAATAAAACTATTTTACAATAAAATATTTTTATTGTCAACTGTTTTCTATTGTTTTTATTTGAGGTTTTAATGTTTAGAGTTATAATCCAAACAACTTGAAAATAATCGAAAAAAAACGAGCTAAAAATTATTTTTTACAAAAGGAATGAGAGAGATACAGGCGAATAAAATCATCCGAATGTATAACCTTATTCCTTTTCTTAATTAAAATGTAAAAATAAAAATCAACCGCTGTTATATGATTCTAAACAGTAGCTTTATATATAAATACGAACAAAAAATATTAAGTCTTATTTTAGAAACGTAAAAAAAACAGCTAAATAAAAAAAAGATATTGGCAAAAATTAAAGCCAATATCTTAATTATAAGACAATTCAAAAAAACAATTCAGCTTAATCGCAAAAAACAATCAAAAAATATTTAACTTTTTTTGCATTTTTTCACAGAAAAGAATAAATAAGCGAGGTTAAGTATAACAACAAAAATAAACCCAAGACCCATTCCAAATAAAGAGAGCAAAGCTGTCAAAACTACAGCGGGTGTCCTCACATACACAGAAATTTTAAACAACTCATTGTAGTTTAAACCTCCCTTTAAAAACTTGTTTATGACAAGGGCGCATAAGCTTAAAAAAATAATTCCAAAAGCCTCTGAGGTAATTAAAGCACTTATTGTAATCACAAAAAAGACCGCGAAAAGTATATTTATCTCACTTGTATAATTAAAAATATCGCTTTTCTCAAATTTATCTACCCCGATAGAACCTAAAAGGTCATTATAGGATATATGGGTGCTTTCTATACCATTATTCACAATAATTTTTTTCTTGTCAAAAATAACGCCGTTTTCAACACCTTGAAAATCAAACTCGCTTCTCTCATTGTTTCCGTCAATGATAACTATGGAATTTCCCTCGTTTATAACGGTAGTTTCAGCCTGAAGCGTGCCATTCTCTATTATAAAATCAGGAATAAACTCATTAATAATACCGCTCGTACCGCCATATCCAATAAATAAAATAATAAATGGTACAATAGAAATAAGCGTCGTCACCAAAAATAAAACAACCTCATATAAAATAACCTTTCCGCTTTTTAAAGAAATAAGCTCTTTGTACCTGTCAAATTGATAAGCGGAAATTAAAAACTGTTTAAAAATACTCATACAATATACCTCGCTAAAAATTAAAACCACAAAAATAATATATACATAAAAAAACCTGTGAAAAATCACAGGAAAGCATTTATAATGGCGACCCGGAAGGGGCTCGAACCCTCGACCTCTGGCGTGACAGGCCAGCGCTCTAACCAACTGAGCTACCGGGCCATAAAAATACCAAAATATAAAATTAAAAAATACAAATGGGCCCTCAGGGACTCGAACCCTGGACCGTCCGGTTATGAGCCGGATGCTCTAACCAACTGAGCTAAAGGCCCAAAAAAATAAATTAAAGAGCCGATGAAGGGACTCGAACCCCCAACCTGCTGATTACAAGTCAGCTGCTCTACCAATTGAGCCACATCGGCATTGAATCCGGCAACCACTTACTTTCCCAGGCAGTCCCCCGCCAAGTATCATCAGCCGCTTATGTCTTAACCATCGTGTTCG
>CAJTVH010000097.1 GCA_910579745.1 uncultured Clostridia bacterium
CGTGGTGATACATTTTATTTTTTATATGAAATTTGAGAAATCGCTTAAATGGCTCATTCCGGCTAATTTGTTTAGCGTAGCGATGTGTTTTGTTAATATTTTTTATAAATTTTGAGTGAAAACTAAAATTTTTTATTTCAGAAAGGGTTGGTATAATGCGGATTTATCCTGCAATCGATATTAAAGACGGAAAAGCTGTTAGGCTTGTTCAAGGTAAGTTTGATGAGGTAACTGTTTTTAACGATAATCCGGCGGAGGCGGCGAAAGCGTGGGCGGAAGCTGGAGCTAATTATATACATATTGTTGACCTTGACGGGGCGAGATATGGAAAAAGCTTTATTATTGATATATTGAAGGAAATTTCCTCAAAATATAATATACCTGTTCAGACAGGCGGAGGCGTTAGGACTATTGAGGATATAAGAGAACGAATTGAATCAGGGGCGGCAAGAGTTATTATTGGAACGGCGGCTGTTGAGAATCCGCAGCTTGTAAGAGAGGCTATTAAACTTTACGGAGATAAAATAGCTGTTGGGGTTGACGCTAAAAATGGAATGGTAGCTATTAAAGGTTGGGAAGAGGTCAGCGATGTTTCGGCTGTCGACTTATGTCTTGAAATGAAAAAACTTGGAGTTAAAACTATAATCTATACTGATATTTCAAAAGATGGTATGATGTGCGGACCAAATATTGAAGCTACGAAAGAGCTTATTGAGAAAACGGGAATGGAGATAATCGCTTCCGGAGGTGTTTCAAAAATTGATGATCTTGAAAATGTTTTTAAAATTAACGCTCAAGGCGTTATTATCGGAAAGGCGCTTTATAATGGAGCTATTAATCTTTCAGACGCTATAGATAAATTTGAAAAGGGTGAAAAAAATGCATACTAAGCGTATTATACCTTGTTTAGATGTTCATAACGGCAGGGTTGTTAAAGGAGTTAATTTTGTTAATCTAAGAGACGCTGGCGACCCTGTCGAAATCGCGTCAATATATAATAAATCCCTTGCCGATGAAATAGTTTTTCTTGACATTACAGCTTCTTCTGACGCGAGAAATATTATGCTTGACGTGGTTTCAAGAACTGCCGAACAAGTTTTTATTCCTTTGACAGTTGGGGGAGGAATAAGAAGCATTGATGATTTCAGGAATATTTTAAGTGCGGGAGCGGACAAAATATCTGTTAATTCAGCGGCTCTTAAAAGACCTGAGCTTATTACGGAGGCGGCGGAAAGGTTTGGAAGCCAGTGTGTCGTTGTCGCTATTGACGCTAAAAGACGAGATGACAGCGGTTTTGATGTGTATTTGAACGGTGGGAGAGTCAATACAGGAAAGGACGCTCTTGAATGGGCTATTTTGGCTGAAAGACTTGGAGCGGGGGAAATTCTTCTCACAAGTATGGATTGCGATGGCACAAAAAGCGGTTATGATATCGAACTTACAAAAGCTGTTTCATCTGCTGTTTCAATTCCTGTTATAGCTTCAGGAGGAGCGGGGCTTATGGAGCATTTTGCTGAGGCTTTGACCGACGGCGGAGCGGAAGCGGCTTTGGCGGCTAGTCTTTTTCATTATGGGGAAATGGACATAATTGATTTAAAAGAATATCTTAACGAAAAAAATATTTCGGTAAGGTTGAAATGATTTGGAGGCTTGGTTAAGTATGGAAATTAAATTTAATAAAGATGGACTTGTTCCCGCTGTGGCTCAGGATTTTGAGACTAAAGAGGTTCTTATGCTCGCTTATATGACTAAAGAAGCTCTTGATTTAACTATTAAGACAGGAAAAGCCACTTATTATAGCCGCTCAAGACAAAGTCTTTGGGTTAAAGGGGAAACAAGCGGGCACTTTCAGCATGTTAAGGAAATAAGATATGACTGTGACTGCGATACGATACTTTTGATTGTTAAACAGGAGGGAGCCGCTTGTCATACGGGAAATTATTCTTGTTTTTACAGAAAAATTGATGGTTTTAAAGGAGAAATTGAAAATGCGTGATTTAGGAAAACTTTTGGAGCAAGAATTTAACATTATTAAAGATAGAAAAAATAATATTCAGGAGGGTTCTTATACTTGTTATCTTTTTAAAAAAGGAATTGATAAAATTTTAAAGAAGATAGGGGAAGAGACGTCAGAGGTTATTATTGCCGTGAAGAATGGTGATAAAAAGGAAATTATCGGCGAGATATGCGATGTTATTTTTCATACTGAGGTTATGATGGCGGAAAAAGGCATTTCGTGGAAAGATATTGCGGAGGAGATTTCTGTCAGACGAGAAAAAGAAAATATGAATGTTGAGAAAGAGGCTAAGAGAAAAGCTGAGAACAGAACAGATGAATGCAATATAAATTAGGAATTTAAAGTTGGCGCTGTTTAGATTTTACTCAAACTTTAAGCTATATAAGGGGAAATATATAATATAAAATTATGTTATATAAAAAATAAAGTTATAAGGCAAAATATTAATATTAGTTACTGTGTTTACTGTTATGCTATTGTTATTTCTGAGTATTTTTTATATATTATACTGAGTGTAGCCGAAACTTATAGAAAATTGAGAATATATAAAAACTTAATTTCCAAGGGGGGAATTTAAGTTTAATATATTATAGTTTGGAGGAATAAAAATGGAACAGCAGGGAAATAAAAAATTATTTGAGGAGACACCTGTGCCTAGCGCGGCCTGCAAACTTATGATACCTACTGTAATAAGTTCACTTGTAATGATAATTTACAGTCTCGCGGATACTTATTTTGTTGGTCTTCTTAATAATCCCAAAGAAACAGCGGCGGTTACTCTCGCTTCTACGGTTTTACTTGCTTTTAACGCTGTAAACAACCTTTTTGGGGTAGGTACCTCAAGTATGATGAGCAGAGCGTTGGGAAGTAAAGATTATGATATAGTGTCAAAAAGCGCTGTTTTTGGGTTTTACTGTGCTCTTATAAGCGGACTGATTTTTTCTCTTTTGTGTTTTATATTTAAAAAGCCTCTTCTTAATATACTTGGCGCTGATTCTGAAACGATATACGCTACGGGAGAATATTTAAAATGGACAGTTATATTTGGGGCTTCGCCGGCTATTTTAAACGTGGTTTTAGCTTTTTTAGTAAGGGCGGAGGGAGCCGCGTTTCACGCAAGTATAGGAACAATGAGCGGATGTATTTTAAATATTATATTAGACCCTGTTTTTATTTTGCCATGGGGGTTTAATATGGGGGCTTCCGGGGCCGGACTCGCCACATTTATCTCAAATTGCGTGGCCTGCGCTTATTTTATTATCCTTTTATATGTAAGAAGAAAAAAAACATTTATAAGTCTTAATCCTAAAAAGTTTTGTTTTCGTAAAAATATAATAATAGGAATTTGTGGCGTGGGTATTCCCGCTTCAATTCAAAATTTACTTAATGTTATTTCTATGACCATACTTAATAATTTTACAGCCTCTTATGGAGCCGATGCTGTAGCGGCAATAGGTATAGCTCAGAAAATAAATCTTGTGCCAGTTCAGGTAGCTATGGGCGGGGGGCAAGGTATAATGCCTCTTATAAGTTATTCTTATGCCAGCGGCAATAACGAGAGATTTAAAAGTACAATAAAATTTATGGCGAAAATTATGCTTCCGAGTATGCTTATAATTGCTTTAATTTGCTGGATAAACTCGGATATTCTCATTTCTCTGTTTATGGAGGAAGAGCGAATTATAAGATATGGGGTGGTGTTTTTAAGAGGTTTTAGTATCGCTATGCCATTTTTGGTTACGGATTATATGATTGTAGCTGTTTTTCAGGGGATTGGTATGGGAAAACAATCATTTGTATTTGCTATTTTAAGGAAGATTGTATTTGAGATTCCCGCTGTTTTTGCTTTAAACTATATGTTTGGATATGGTGGTCTTACTTATAGTTCCGCTGTGGCGGAGATAGCTATGTCTTTTATAGGGCTTTATGTTTTGCAAAAAATACTTAAGAAAATAAAATAAAAATATTTTTAATAATAAATTTTATTTTTATGGCTGGTTTTAGACTTTTGTTAAAATAAATGTTCAATTAAAATTTTAACACCTATTCCAATAAGAATAACTCCGCCTGTTCTTTCGGCGTTTTTTTCTATAAGGCCGCCTATTTTTTTACCAAGGTATACGCCGGCATATGACATAGTAAACGCTACAATCCCTATGATTGCCGAGGATTGCCATATATCAAGCGTTTCTTGTGAGTTGTTTAAAAACGCGAAGCTTACGCCGATCGCCAAAGCGTCTATACTTGTCGCTATGGCAAGTATAGTCATATTATAAAATGATAAAATATTTTTATTGTTAGTGACGTTTTCTTTTTCTGTTTTAAATGATTCTAAAAACATTTTGCCTCCTATAATCAATAAAAGAATAAAAGCCACCCAATGGTCAAAATTTTCAATCGCGTTTTTAAAATTTTTAGCGCAGAACCATCCTATAATAGGCATAATAAATTGAAATACTCCAAAAAATAAGCCGAATTTAAGAGCGTATTTAACTTTTATTTTTTTTAGCGTAATTCCGTTTGACACGGAAACCGCAAGAGCGTCCATCGCT
>CAJTVH010000098.1 GCA_910579745.1 uncultured Clostridia bacterium
TTTTCATTGATGGCGTTCTTAACACTGATTAACTGCGGATTTGATGTGTTTTTAATTTCCTCTAAATAATTTATAGCGATGTTATAGTCGTTATCGCTGCTGTTGTCAGGGATATATCCGCCGTAATATTTAACATAGCTGAGGCCAAGAGCGTAATCATACAGCTCAGGAAGATATATTGAGGTGTTTGTCTCACTGTCTGTGTCAAAAACAGAGCCTGTCACATCGTTTATCATTTGTATTGTTTCCTCAAAGGATATTCTTTCTTTAAATGTTAATTCCATAATTTTTAATCTCCTTTATTATTGTAATTTTATAGTTTACTTTTACAAATCAAGTTAAAATACTTTTGATGTATAGCTAAGAAAAACGTGATAGGGTAAGTTTTTAGAGTCAGATAGTTTTATAGTCAATCAACTTAAAAAATGAATAAATTCGGCGGTCAAAAATCCTTTTTACTGTGTTGTTGTCAGTTGGCGCAGGCTTTCGACCGCGCCTGTCTTCCGCCGCCTTTTTTCCATTTTCAAGCTGAATAAAACAAGCGTTATGGGACAAATGTCATGTCCCATAACGCTGTTTTAAATAAACGCCTCAAATAACCTAAATTTATATATTCATGAAAATATCAAATCAAATTATAGAGATTTGATATAAATAGCCGTCTTTTGCCGATTTATCAGAATAATTTTTTACTCATCTTCCTCAAGAATCATGTCAAGCATTTCATTATTCTCATTTACAAGTAAATCACATGTTATGGTTACGGCACTTGGGTCGCCGTTGTTTGACATACCAAGGCTCATATTGGATTGAGGAGCTACTTTATAAGCGATAAACTTATACGGCAACAACTCGTCGTTTTCGGTTTTCATCACAGTATCTCCGTATACGGTAAACGCTTTTGGGAATGAGCTTCCTTTAATAGAGATTTTCTGTACTTTATCCGTGATGTCTTTAATATAATAAGCGATAACTCTGTCGCCGCCGGCGGCGTCTGTTATGGTTACTGTTTGACCCGCGACAGTGATATTCTTAGCTTCCCCGCAGTCGTCATTTTCAGCGAATATGTTTACGACACCGCTGTCTGACGGTGTTTCCGTAAGAGTAACCGTACTGTCGGCGCTGACTGTGAGAATTTCTCTTTTTATAAATTTGGCGGTTTTAGAGACGTCTCCGCCTGTTAAAAGCTGATACATTTTAAAACTCTGCATTTGTGTCTCAATAGTGAGTGTTCCGCCTTTCTCACCTGAAAAAGCCACTCTTTTTGGATGTCCTTTACCCCCGTAGGCGAATACTGACTCACCTGTGAGTTCTGTAGTCGTTACGTTAGCGAAGTCCAAGTTTAAAAATGGTGTTTTTGTTTTGTAGTCAACAAATGTTAGGTCGCATACCTCTCTGTTAGCGAATAATTTTTCTGTGTTTTCCATAGTTTAGTCCTCCTGGTTTTTATAAATTTTTTGTATAAAAAAAGACGTGATAAATAAGTCACGTCTAATTTTCGTTTTTGTACCATTCATTTCCCTTGAATGTGTTTTCTTTATTTCCATAAGCCGCCACAGACATTTTTTGTATATCAAAATATACGTTTGTCTGTTCTTTTTTAAATTGCTCATATAATTGATAAACTGTTAAATTCCATATGTTTATGAAATTTAAGGAATTGCTTTTAACCGCGATAGAAGATATTAAGTTAGGTAACTCAATTTCATCCATGTTTTGCGTGGTTTTTGAGAGTTTTTCTTTCGCTTTTTTAATTTTATTTAATATTTTTAAGGCTCGTTTATTTTTCACTTTTGAAATATCTATATTTGTATCGGAACGGTTAATTCCGCACCTTTGAAGTATAACGTCGCACAATTCCCAAAATATATCTTTATATATTGTTCCTATAGGTATAATTTGTCCATTCTCATCGTAATCAACAAATGTGATAAAAAGTTTATTCTCACTATCCCATATAACGTTTTCCTCAAAAAAGAAACTAAATATTTCTGAAAATATGTTTTGCAAGTTTTCATCAAAATTAATGAGGTCAAACATATTTATATTTAATTTATCTTCCTCAGACAACGATTGATACCACCCTGATTTTGAGACGTCAATTTGATTACAATATGTTTTTATGTCTACTGACAGAAACGAGAGATATATATTGTATTTTTGATATGTAACCTCAGGGTTCCATATTTCTTTTAAAGTTGGAGATTTAATGTTCCCGATTTTTTTTATAGAAAAAGAGTACGGGGATATAAGAGTGGCGTAATCAAGTTTCATAAGTGTCCTCCTATAAGAATAATAGACTTGTTTTGCGGCATTATGGTTATAGTCAATCAACTTGAAAAATGAACAAGTTCAACGGTCAAAAATCCTTTTCACCGCGTTGTCGTAAGTTGACGCGGGTTTTCGATTATGCCTGCCTTCCGCCGCCATGTGAAAATAATTTTCGCCTCGTTTCCTTTTTTCCATTTTCAAGTTGTGTGGCTATATAAGTCATTTTTAATTTGTGTTTGTTTAGAAATTAAAATATAATCATTTGCAAATGGCTGTTTTACGCGTAATATAATGGGAATTGAACTTGAATGTTGTTTTAGGTTTTTTATATTGTTTGTATATAAAAAGAACGCGATGTAGTATAAAGGGGCGTGCTAATCCTGTAATTATTCTGTGAGAATAAAATTAAATATTATTTTATCACGGGCTGTCATACTATGTTATTAAGTTTTTTATTAAAAAATAAACATATTTAGACGCGTTCTTTTTATTTATAATTGAAAAACATAATACTTGTTAATTTTAATATGTTTAGTTTTTGTCATTTAAGTAGTTTTTCAACTCAATATATTTTAGAAAGTATATTTTTTAAATAAATATTTAGAAAACAGGAAAACAAAAGCTATTGATTTTTATTGATAGCGTAAGAATTAAAATTTTTTTATTTTCCTATATTGTTTTTGCGTTGAAAATATGTGACAATATTACATATTAGGTATATAGCGTTATTTTTTTGTAATAATTTTTTATTATAGCCATTTAACAGTCTGTTTTTCAAAATTAGTTTTTTATTCTTATATAGTCTTATTAAATAAATTTGAAAAAAGCAAAAGAATTTTCAGTAACTGAATTTGTTTGTTTTTAAGTTTATTTATTATATTATTTTCTTACAATCAATTATTAAATGATAATTAATCATTAATAATAGAGTTGTTTGAAGAATTTTAAAATGATAATTCAATATATTTTTCGCTGTTAAATTTTAACTAAAAATAAAATTTATATTTATTTACCGATTTTAAAATTTCTAAACAACTCTATTAGAACTTATATGAAAACTAAAATACGCACGAAAAATTATAAAAAATAAAACGAAACAGAAAGGCTTTTCTGTTTAATTGAACCGTTTTCGTTTATTTTTTAATAATTTTTTGAATATTTCTCGTATATAACTGATAGCTTATGATAGTTTTCAAATACGCCCTAAATAAAAATAAACTAATTTTAAAAAATATACTTTCTCTCATTAGCGGACTTAATTAATTCTTCAAAAAACTTGAAAGTAATAGGTTTTTGAATATTAAATATAGTTTAGGTGTCCTAAAAAATATATAAAAATCATGTGTTTTTTGAAAAACATTTTAACAAGTTATCTTTATTAATGTCATATAATACCTTTAACAATAATGATTTATTTTTATTTATTGTGGTTTTAATATTATTTTTGTTTTTTTCAATATTAGCGGTAATTAAAAAAGCTCTGTCAATAAGCCAAGACATTAATCCTAAATAATTTCCTGAGATGCGTACTTTTTTAATATCTTGTATTAAATCATTAAAATCATTTCTCAATAATAAATAATCAGAGTACTCCTGTTTACCTTTTTCAATAATTAAATACGAATCTAGAGAGTATTTCTCAATTAACTCCTCTATTTTTTTGCACTTTTTTCTGTTTATATTAAGTTCATATCTATTAAAGAAGTTAGACATAGGTAAAGTAGTTTCTTTGTTTCTAAATTTACCGAAATCCAAATCATATAGATAGTCCATAGGGCAATTTAACTTTTTATTAATTTTTTCCTTGTTAAACTCTTTTTTTATAATAGACCAAAATTTAGGGTATTTATTTGTTTTTAGATCCATGTCATTTTTTATACGTTTGATTTCTTCCGGCAGGTTTATGTCAAAACGTCTTTTAGCGTTATCAATAGCCACCTGAGCCAATACCGAGAGAATACACACGTAATCGTTATATTTGGGATTATCAAGCCCTCCAGCGTATGTTTGGGC
>CAJTVH010000099.1 GCA_910579745.1 uncultured Clostridia bacterium
CTGAGATTTTATGTATTCTGGCAGACTGGCATGTCGGGCATTTCGGGGTGTTTTCCGTGCCGACAGTATGGGAGTACCGCCTGAAAGCCTCATTAAGGCGTTCTCGTGATTCCATGTCATGATAAAGCTCATTTTCTTTTGTCCACGCTTTTTTGCCTGTAATTTCCTCATACTTGTCAAATCTAAATGCATGATAATAATTATTGGGTTTTGTCTCACGTGCGTACTTTCTTTCATCAAAAAACTCGGACTGCCTGCATAACTCAAGCATACGCAGCTCATAGGCGTCTTTTTCTTCCTCTGATAATTGGAGAAATTTCTCTTCCGTCATCTCAGGGTCTTCAATAAGGGGAAAACCCTCATTAATACATTTTCCATTTTCATAATCATAATAGGATTCAGAATAAATTTTTCCGCACTTTAAGCAGTATTTCATATCTAATCACCTTTCTCTCACATTTTTAGTGATTAGATTATACCATAATTATGGTATAAAAGCAATGTATTGATAGGAAAAACATTTCTTGATGCTGTATTCACAAATAAAGGCGCGAAAACTGAGCCTCTTAAGATTATACCGGAAGTTGAAGATAATGATAAAATAAATAATTTAAAAAAAGATATAAAAGACTGCGATACCACGGTTGAAATCGACACAGCTATAAAAGAAGCGGGGTTGCAGAACGTAGCCAATTTATCAGCCCATATAAAAGAACTGCGGGAGAGCGGCCAAATTGACACTTTAAACCAAGAACACGTCAACGACCTTATCAAAACCCAGAATTATACCAATATAGCTGAACGGGCGCACGGCTTTACCGGCGTAAGCGCCGCTATAAAGCAGTATAACGGAGAAATAAGAAACAACGCCGAGAACACGGCGAAATTTGCGGACATTATGGGTAAAAACAACTCTAAGTTCGCTTCGTATATAAAAAATCTTAACGGAGCTAAAGCGTCTATACCTGGCTACAGCGTCTCCCTTATCGGCGCCAAAATAAAGACTTTAGCCTCAAACACGACCACAATGGCGGTAAACATGGCTATGAGTACGATAGCGGGCGCTTTTGTGAGCTGGGGAATAGGACAAGTTATCTCCCTGCTTAATCAGAGCGAGGAGGCTATACAAAAAGCCGCTGAGTCGGCCTCGGAATTAAGCTCAAATCTTCAGTCCCTTGACGACTATAAAACAAAAATCACCGAGCTTAAAACCGCCCTTGACTCAAACACGTTATCCTATACCGAAGCTCAGGCTAAACGTCAGGAGTTAATGCGTATTCAAGACGAAATCATCGATAAATACGGCAATGAGGCCAGCGGTATTAACTTGGTAACGGGTTCTATCGAGAAACAGGGAAAGGCTATTGACGATTTAAAGGCTAAAGAAGCCAAAAGCTGGATAGGACAAAATGTTGAGGGTATCGATGAGGCTAAAAAAGATATAGACGATTCCGGAAGAATACGTATGAGAAATCTAAACGCCCAATATTCCGAAGAATTTGCTGAAAAAATAAATAAATATAAATGGGCTTACAGTGACCTTGGAAAAGTATACAATAGTAACGGTGCGGAAATCGGTACGATAAAGAAGGATTTTTTTTCACAGTCTGATTATTTAACTATTGAGTACGAAAATTATTATGATGCGGTTAAAAATTTCAATCAGTTAATATCAGATTTAACCGATGAAAGAAACAGATTATTTGTTAAGTCTCCTGATTCTAAAGAATATGAACAGACTGTTGATCTGTTAGAAGTTGTCAGCGATGAGTATAAAGAACTTGTAGAGGACAACCAAGAAAGTCTTGAGGTTTATGAAAAATATATCGATTACGTCATAATAGCGAACCCCGATTACAGCAAAAGTATAGCCAACCTCCAAAGCGCCCGTCAGGAATATGAAAAGTCAATCGACAATCAAACGCCTGATGAAAACATAGATGAAAAACTTGAGGATTTAAATTCCGCTAAAGATTATATTGAGGAGCAAATTAAGAAAGCAAAATCCGAGGGCGACATTGGAGTAGCTAAAGAGCTCAAAATGCGGTTAGAAGAGGTTAATCCGTTTATTTTAGAGGCCGAAATAAGACTTAATAAAAATGATTTAAGGGATAAGATAGTAAATACCTTAACAACAGATGATGGAAAAAGTTTTACATCGGACCAATTAAGCGATATAGTCACCCGTCACTATAATCCAGACCCTGAAAATCCTTTAACTGATGATGAAAAAAACATTTGGGAAAGGTTAAACGAGACAGCGAACGCTTACGGCGTGACAATCGACGACTTAATAAATAAGCTCGAGTATTTGGGTCTCGTTCACAGCCAAAAATATAACGATTTAAAAGAGAAATTCAAGATTTGGGGAAAAGACATTGACAAGGATATCTCAAAAAATGATTTAGATATTATTCTCGGCTCAAAAATTGATATTAACGAAATAAGCGATTTTGATGATTTTAAGAAAAAACTCATTAAAGCGAAAAATGACAGTATCGTGGCGGATTTTAAATTAAACGGACTTTCCGGATTCAATAATGATATTAAAAACGCTCAAAACACGGCTAAAGAGATTGACTCTGTTTTAGAAAAAATAAGAATTGGAAATTTTACAGACGAAGACCTTTTCGCGTTTATAACACAATTTCCAGAAGAGGCGGCGGAGATTGATTTCTCAAAATTAAACGGCGGTTCTGAGGAAATATTTGAATTAACAAATCAAATTAAAAATTTAAAAGATGAGAGAATTGACGATTTAGCGTCAAAATTTAAAATATTAAACGAGGCTTTCGATGAAGATGAGGCTAAACCCGCTTTAAATCGTATTATCAACAGTATCGAGCGGCTTAAAAACGCCAGCGGCTCAGAAGTTCTCCCGCCCTTCGCCTCTTCTCTCAAAGACTTAAATAAATTCTCGGAAGGTTTGTCACAGCTTGACAAAATTTACGCCGATATAGACGATAAAGGGGATTTTGACTTCAATAGCCTGACCGATGACAAATTTATAGAAACTTTCGGGAAATACACAGATGAATACGAAAATTTTGTCAACACAATAAATCAATCCCCCGACGATATTGACGCTTGTCAATCCGCTTTTAACAATCTTGTGGCCGCTTGGTTCAACGGAGAGCAGATTTTCAAAAATCTTAGCGAGGAAACCAAAAACGCCACTATAGCCTATTTAGAGCAAAACGGTGTTATGAACGCTTCCGCTATAGTTACCGACGTTTTGACAGCGAAAACTATAGCGGCTTCTCATGAGAAAGAAATATTAGAGTATGCCAATAACGCTCTGTCAGCCTCAGCTGATGATACCACAAACTCTATATATGCCAATATAAACAGCTTATTGGAAGAAGCCGGAACATCTGAGACAGCGAGACTCGCTCTATTAAAACTTGTGGCGCAGCAGACAATATTTAATAATACGGATTTGAATGTTATCCAAAAAATAAACGCTTTAAGAGAATTGGCCTCACAAGCCGGAACAGCCGGCGCTGCTATCGCCACCGCTTTAAATTTGAACAATGATGATACATATAAAGCCTTGGTAAAAGAAGAGGAACGATGGACAGACGGAAGCTGGCAGAAAGGCTCCAAAGAAGATAAAGCTAAGAAGCTGGCAGAAGCCAAAGCTAATACTCAGCAATACGTGAATGACCTTTTAAAAAAAAATCAAGATAAATTTAACGCATTGACCGCCCCTCCCATTGAGTATACAGGAGGCCCGGCGGCAAGCTCAGCTAAGGCAAAAGGCTCCGGCGGCGGAGGCTCCGGCGGCGGGTCAAAAAAAGAACACGAGACCAACGACGAGTATTACAATTACTATCAGGCGAGAGCTGACGATTTAAAAAACGG
>CAJTVH010000100.1 GCA_910579745.1 uncultured Clostridia bacterium
GACAATCTCGGATATAGGGCGGTAATGCGTTTTTGGGTGGTCTGTCTTGTCATGGTTTCCTCCATTTCCGACAGCCAGCCCCACTATTCCGTAGGTCTATCATACCATAGGTCGGGGCTGGCTGTACAATCCTATATGTAAATTTTATTATCCTCGTCACGCCAGTTATTTTTAATAGATAATCCCATTCTATCAAGCATTAAACCATATAGTACCCTTGTGTCGTTAGACATTTTTTTTAAATGTGGCTCCGTAAATAAAATTTTTGGTATACGATAAAATATATACTGTTCAGCTTCGTTTCCGTAATAGTAATCACTTTTAAGCTCCATAAGTTCAATCCCTTTTTATGTTTTTGAATAAAAAAAGACGCTGATAAACTCAACATCTTTATGTACAAACAACCTATATCATAATAAAAAACAAAAATCATTATAGGCTTCTAATATTTAATTATAAAACTTAACAATAATATATAATTTCAACATACTTTAAATTCTTATACTGTCGGTAAAAAAATTATTTTCATAAATAGATTATTCTTTTAATCATCATTCTACAGTCCTCTGTTTACGTTTATATTTTTTTCAACATATTTTACATATATATGATATATTTTTTTGGGTAAAAAATTTTATTGCTAATATAACATCAATAATTTTTTGATATAAATTTGCCTTAATTTTTATTAGAAAAAATAGTGAAAAACAATAAAGATAAACCTCAAAACCATTGAATATATGGGCTTTTTCTCTTTATTGTTATTATACCATAATGTCACTCTCCCGTTACTGTCATACTCGTATCTCTCTATACATTTCCCGCTTGTTAAAAATACCATTTTTATCTTATAGTTTTACATATAATAACAAAGCGGACATACAGAATAATATGTCCGCTTATTATTAATCAACTAAATTCATCTATTTCTTTTTTTCTATCCAAAAATATTTTTATATCTTTTTTCTCTCTGTCAATTAAACCATCGTAATGTTCCAAAGAAAAAACAAGCTCCCAATAACCCCATATAGCACTTAATTCGCTTTTACTGTCAAACCTAAAATACCATTCCATATAAATTAAATTATTAGTAACTTCAAAAAGTTCCGCTGGATACCATGATGGTAAATCCTCATATGTTCCTTTTATAAGATAATATAAAACCTCATCATATATCATTTGACCATAGACTACATACTCATCACCTATTTTTATCGGGTATTCCACTGTTTTTAAATCTCCTGATTTTTGTAAAGTTATTTTATCTAAATAACTACCATTATTTCCAATACACTTTATACGCATAATTATACACCTTCTTATTTAATTTTAAAATCGTCAATTTCGCCTGTTTTTACATTATATTGATAATGAATTTCAATTCCTTTTATATTTCTTGCGCGTTTTGTCCACCCTTCTGAAGCTTTCCATCTTGGATCGTTCATATTTTTTAATGCTTTGCCTGCCACCGGATTTCTCATAGCCTCTTCCATAGCTAATTCTTCTTTTAAATTGGCAGGCATGCGTCCTCCCTTTGAATGTCCTTTATTCGCCATGTTGGGCATACTTAAATTTTTACAAATATTATGTACCAATATCCCTTTTTTAGAAACAAAGTAAGTATGCCAATCTTCAACCTCAAAATTATAAACATTTATATTTTTATTTAACTTTTCCAATGTTATATTCTCTACTATTTCCGATTTATCATTACTTAATCTTACTTTATCTCCTATATTTATTTCTTTTGCTCTTTTCCAGCCATATCCCTCTATATAAAATGGATAGTTTTCTGTTGTTTTTATTTCCTCTTTATTGACTGTTATATGAATAATTTTGTTTGTTTTACTTATAAAAAGCTGTTTTACTTTCTTATATTCCCTTTCCTTCGTTCCTACATCTTCAGATAATACATAATCTCCTATCTTTATATCTTTTATTTTTTTATCTCCATATTTAGTTTTTATAATGGTATCGCTAGTAAAACAACTATTATTAATAGCACCCCCTATACCTGTTAACGCAGTAGCTACAAAACTCATAACACTGTTTTGTTCAACCTCATCTATTTTATATAGTGCGTTTATCATGTATTGTGTTACAAATCTTCCATATTCCTCTGAATTTTGTTTCAAACCTGAGTTGTCAGCCGCAACAAACGCCATACTTAAATGCATAGAAAATTGTATTGCTTGATTATCCATTATTCCTATTTCATTACTTGGCACTCTTAAAGCGTTCGCTTTATCTTGCGCTAACCGCATACCTTTTTGATTTCCATACGACTTTGCAATTACATAATCTATGCTATATGACAATAAATCAATTTGAACTTCAAACAAATACTTTCCGTCACTTTCAACAATTTTCCCGCTCGGATCCTTAAACATAACCGGATTATTCCCGCAGTAAGATATAACTATAGGAAGCTAAAATACTATCTTTAAAAATCAATACAATTAAATAAAGCAATTGAGAAACCTATAGTAACAAATAATAGCAAAATTAATGTAATATTTTTTGTTTTATTCTTTATTCTATTTAGTTTATTAATAAATTGAAAAATAAATAATAAAACAAACAAAAAATATATTAAAATAATAAAAATTCCAATAGTAGTATAAAATAAGCCATTTCCTTTTAATATATATAGAGAAAAAAATGGAGAAAATATAATTAATATACTAATTATTATAACAAATTTTAATTTATCATTAAAATTACAACAATATAAAATAAATAATATAAAGTTTAAAATAATAACCGGAATATATACAAAAAGAAAAACAAAACCACTTTCAATAGAATTATCAAGAAGATTTTGATTGAACATATCTGTTTCTTCTATTGTATACGCAATCAAATTGAACATAGAAAATATAAAACATAAATATATAATAATTTTTAATTTTTTTGATTTCATCAAATACTATTCTCCTAATATTTTAAATTATGAATATAAATATTTATATCAATCACAAAAAAATATAATAAAATACTTTTTCGTGATTGATATAGTCAATAATTAAACTAAAAAACACTTAACTACTTCATCTTAGATAAGGGACAATATATTTCTTCCAAACAGCAATATTACTATGCATATCTGAATGACTATCAAAAAATCCACTTTCTTTTAAATCATTTACATCAACCTTTACATTAGTGGCATAAATAAACTCCCTATCTGCATCACCAAATTCATAATCTATTAAATTAATTAGAAAGTTAAGTGATTCAGATTTCCCTCCTAAAATTTGAATTTTATCTTCCTCATTATATATTTGTATATGTTTCTTTACATTTTTTAATCTTTTTGAATTAGGTACTTTTTCTCCTGGATTTGTAATATATGTATATGACTCTAATTGATACTCTCTTACAGGAGTCGCAATTGTTACAAGCGTGTCTACAGTTATATTGTTTTTTAATAACTCATTAGCAACAAGAATAGCAAA
>CAJTVH010000101.1 GCA_910579745.1 uncultured Clostridia bacterium
CCTTATCAGGTTCCCGTTTTTGTCGTACTCATACTCCGTGTATAGCTCTAAAAAGTTTCTTACCATCGTCAGCCTGTCTTTATTGTCATACTGATATGTCCACATCTCATATATGTCGTCTGTGTAGTTTTCCCCCTCTCTCGCTTTAAGGCCATACGTCTGGTACCATAAATACTGACAGTTTCCCCTGTCGTCATACATATAAGTTATCCTATGCTCCGCGTCCTTTATTTTATAGCTTTGCTTTGACATAAGCCCTTTATCGTTATACTCGTATCTTACGCTCATGTTCTCATTGCTTTCCTTTATTTTCGCCCCCGTCGCTCCGTATTCCGCCTTTCTTATATAATTTTTCCCGTCTTTTACCGCTTTCTCTTCCGTTACCTCTCCAAGCGCGTTATATCCGTACTCTGTCCTTACACCGTTTCTGTCCGTTTCCTCTTTCTTCCTTATTATGTTTCCACGGGCGCCGTACTCATAGTTTGCTGTTAATCCACTCGCAACATTTTTATTAACAAATACAATCTCTATTTTAAAAGTTCTTTAAAAAAACCTAATATATAATATCGATTGTAAAGAAAAGTTATATCTTGATTTTTTACAAAATTAAGATAATCCATATATCTGTCACCTTCCCAATCAGTCTCTGTTTTATCATAAAGGCAATAATCCCACGTATAATCACCATAATATCTAAAATAATATCCCATTTCCTTTTCTAACATCCTGTATAACAAAACACAAAAATCCTCATAATTTAAGGTTTTACTCTCTTTAGTCATAATTTTATCCGTATTTTTTATTAATCCGTCTTTCTCAGCCTCTGAAATTATATCTTCTGATACCTCTTTATTAAGACATTTATTAATAACGGTTAAACACTCTTCTAACACAATATCGTCGTTAGGATAACTGTTTTCCGCGTCTTTAAAATCTCCTCTTGATATTATCTCATATGAGTTTATAAGCGATATATATGGGGTTAACCCTTTTTCCTCCTCATATTCTGTCACATATTCTGTCACACCTTTTATATATATTTCTGAAAAAGCTGTAATAGAGCTGTCATATTCCATAGTTACGCATTTACCCCAGTATTCCGCGAACTCATCAGTAATCCCCATAACTTTTAAAACCGCTTTCACAAATTCTCCTTTGCTGATTTTATCTCCGTATGACGATTTTTCCTCTACTATTCCATAGTCTACAAGTGTTTTCTCCATCATGGCCTGTGATATTCGCTCGCAAAGTTCAATTGCCCCGCCTATTGACTTCTTTACATTTTCTAAATAGACTTTATTGCCGTTTGTCACATTAGAATTTAATATATCACTTTTTTTATTTTCCCATTTCTCCGCGAAAACATTTGTCGTGACAAAAATTAACATACATATAAATATTGTTATAATACCCGCTGATTTTCTCATATATTTTTAACGCTCCCTTTTATTCTTTTATAGCGGACCCGCTTGTTCTATAATTATAAGCCTTATCTGTCTCAAAACAATCATAAAATATTAAAATACCTAAAATTATAGTCTCAAGCGGGTCTAACGCTTAATTATTAATAATAAAGCCGTGGTCCGATTCTGTGCTCTAACCTCAACGCGTTCTCCGTATATCTGAGGTATGTGGCTTCCACATATTTTCCGGTTTTTGAGTTGATATAATTAATTCCTGTTGTCTCCAGCTCTTCTATCATCGCCTTTTTCTCTATAGGTCTATACCCTATTCCCGCGTCATCATCCAACGCATAAGTATTATAATAACCGTCTACTGAAACAAATGGAATATTATTAATTCTTCTGTACGCGTGAACCAGCTCATGACCTAAAACTATGTACCTCGGACACTCCGGCTCAACAATTTTCCCCGTATAATAGTCTTTTGATATAGGCTGTATATTTCCCTCTGTTTTTAAATAAACTACAACTTTCTCAAGGGCGTTGGTTCCGTCATTTTTCCGTATGGGCTCAGCCTCACTTCTACCATCTGTTCTTTGCACAAACTCAACTAACTCATTACTGTCTATCAGCTCCCTTATTAAAGAGGTCCCTTTAGGCTTTGTCATCTCTATAACCCTGTCATATCTTATCAGTCTTGTTTCCTCATTAAAATATAATTTATCATCAGTTAATTTTTGCAATTCCTCAAGCCTTATATCTTTCTGCTCTTTTCTGAATTCTTTTCCTGATTCCATTTTGGGAAGACTCAGCAGCAAACCGCTCGAGTCCGCAAACGCCACAGGATTATTCCCGCAGTAAGCGTACCAGTTAAGCCCATCCCTCGCCGGGTCCTCGCTCGTAAACCTTCCCGTTCCAGGGTCATAGTTTCTCGCCCTTAAGTAAATACTTTCCGTCTCGGCGTCATAGTACTCACCGCAATACCTAAACGGATTCGTGTCGCTGTCCTCTTTTCCCATCTCATCGCCGAAAGCGTCATACTCATACGTTTTAAGCAAGTTTTTACTGACATAGTTATCAGCGTCCGGATCATAATTCTCATATCCCACAGGTCCCGTAAGCTGTACCACATCCCCATGGGCGTTATACACATAATACGACTCAGGCTGTCCCCACACTGTGCTCTTCGTTCTTCTCAGCCCATAACTATACACTCTCGTCCTTTCCACAGCCTCGTTTTTTACCTCAGCCATAATCTGACTTCCGTTCCATATATAGTCCGTATGCTCATTTCCAGCGTCTTTACTTAGCCTCAGTCCGTCCGGCC
>CAJTVH010000102.1 GCA_910579745.1 uncultured Clostridia bacterium
GGTATAAATTTTTAAATTTTTGAGATTAATTTTTTTATTGTTTAAAACACTTTAAGTATCGAGACTCTATTAATCATTAAAACAATATAACAATACTTGATTATCCTTTCAAGTTTTATTCTCAACAATGATAATAACACTATAATTTAAAATAGCCTAAAAGACGGATAACTCTTATCTGTCTTTTTTTATGTCCTAAAATAATATTTGAAAAATTTTAAATAAAACGACAAAAAAGCGTATAAAAATAATAGTAATATTTTAGCCGCTGCACAATAAAAATTTAAAAATTAAAAAACCCCAAAGGAAACGTCAAAAATGGAAATATTTTTTAATATTTTATTAGAGAATGTATTTGTAAATGAGAATTATACCGCTAACTCCTCCTTTACTGATGAATATGCCATTATAGAAGAAACGATGATTTTCAAAGACAAATACAAAGAACCTTTATTAAAACAAATCGCTTTAGCGGTGAGTAAAACAGTCATTGAAACATAAGCTAATGACTGTTTTGTATAGCGGAGTTCCCCGCGCCCCTACTTACGCCAGATTTTCAATCAGGCGACGTATATGCCATTTTGCTACGCTCAATGACATATTTTAATAATTTTTTATGATATAAATTTTAGGTATTTAATTTAATAGTTAAAAAGTATGATAAATTAAGCGAAAATTTAAAATTTGGCTATTTAGATCATAAATAGGTTTTTATATTTAAGTTATGATCGAAACAGCCAAATTTTTATTTTAACTCTAAAAATGACTCCAATTTATCAAAAAAAAGAATAATAGATAATATTAAATCAAAAAAGAAAGGATGATAAAAATTATAAACACAAAAAAAATTAACGAGGGTGATGTTATTAAAAATTACAAAGAAATGTGTTATTTGTTAGATGAGAATATCTTAGATGGATGTTCAAAAAAAAACCAGCTTAAAGAATGGGAGCGGTATTTTGATTTTGGCAGAAAAGGACAAAAATTTATTATTGAGAAAATTTATGATATTCCTAAACCAAAAACATTGAGAGAAAACACTGTTTATGTAAAAAACATAGAATCGCTTCTTATGTATAAGCTGTCAAAAAAAGCCGGATACCGCTGTAGTTACACTAAAACTAATTTATTCAAACTTCTTGGTATGATTAACAATAATTATTTTGAGAACAGAAAGCGCGTTGTATCAGAAAAATTAAAAGAACTTAACAAATGGGAAGTTAAACACTTTTACGGAAGAACAAGTCAAAAATTATCTGAGATTTTATTTTCGGCGCTGAACAGTATGAAAAGAAGGTGTCTCATTGATTATACAGAGCAAAATATAATCGTTGAGAACACTGGTGAGAAAAGGGTTACTCACAGAGCCGCCTCAATATCCGAGACAGAGGATATACTGCGGGTAAAGAAAAAAACACTTAGTGAGATGGGTTATACAAAAATACCTTTTTTAAAATTCAATGAGTTTTATGACAAGGTAAACGAACGGCTTTACGAGCTGTATAATTGGAGCTACATTTATAAAGAGTATCAGATAATCTATAATAAGGATTTTATGAAAAACGACATTGATATTGTCAAAAAAGAAATCAAAGATGAATTATATAAAAAACAAATTAAATTAAACTGTGACATCATTTCCGCCGTTAATAAACAAGCGTACAAGCTGTTTGAGAAAAATAAAAATAAGACTCCCGCCGGCTGGGTAGATGACAGCGATTTAGGCGAGAAACTTATTAACTCTAAAAAGAGTAAGTTTTATTATCCTTACGACTATGTTGAGATTCAAAATGATTTAGCCGAGTTTTTGCTAAGAATATAAAAGCCTTATTGGATTTAAACGGGGAATAAATGAATATAAGCAAATCCAAGTCAAGCGTTTATTACAAACTCAATTAAAATTTTATAACAAAAAACAGAAAGGAAAATTATTTTAATGTCAATGACTATACTGTCGGAACTCTCGCTTATAAAACAAAAGAGGAAGTTATGGAATGAATGACTGATATTCAGTTAAGCAGATGTAATTTATCAGCTATTCAAAGAATATCCGTCGCTGAGAAATATCGCCCCGTATATGAGAAACAAGCTAAAGAAAACCAAAAATTAGCAGCGGGAAGAGATAGACGTTCAAGTAATTATCAAAATCAAGGGTTGGAGAATCCTACAAACCTTGAAAGTAAGAATAACAAATCACAATTTAAGATTTGCGCAGCCGGCAATCTAAAAACGAAAAAATAAATGTAAGAGAAAAGTTCGCGAAAATAGCGAGTGTATCAACAAATACACATGAAAAAGGCAAAAAATCCTGACTACAGCAGCCAAAGAAATTTCTCTTACAAAAATTAAGGAAAGGAAAATAAATAATAAAACAGCAAACAGTGAAAGAATATGAAAACCAATAATTTTCTCTCTGACACAAGGACATACTATAATTAAAATTGATTTTACTATAATTAAAATTGATTTTACTATAATTACAAAAATATTATGAAAGGCGGTATTAAAATAATGCAAACTAAAATCAGCAAAGAAAATTTCGTGGAGGCTATAAATGA
>CAJTVH010000103.1 GCA_910579745.1 uncultured Clostridia bacterium
AAAAATATTATGAAAGGCGGTATTAAAATAATGCAAACTAAAATCAGCAAAGAAAATTTCGTGGAGGCTATAAATGACATAAAAGAAGCCATTAATTATCAAAAAGAGTTTAACACGTTTTTGAACAGTCACGGCGCTGAGGGCTGTGTCTTTCAGCCGGATTGCAGCGACGCCCTGATAAAACTTCTTCACGTCTTGTTTGAGAAAGCGGACAAGGATAATTTAATTTATAACTTCTGCCATGATTTGAGTCTCACTCAAAAACATAAAAAAAGCCAGTCAAAAAATAACGGCGGTTCTGACACTAATCTCAATACCGCCGATGAATTGTATGATTATTTAATTACAGCGAATAGCTGTAACATTGAATAGGAGGTGTATTTTTATAAGCGAGTTTGGATTAAAGATAAAAAATATTGAGGCGAGCACACTGTTTGAGTATAACAACGGCATACGTGATCGTTATGAGTGTAAAGACGCTATGTTCACTAACAGTCTGTTTTATGATTTTTTAATTAAACAAGGTTTAAGAGTTTGGAAGAATAAGTCAACGAGGGATATTATTTGTTTAGAGTTCAATTTCGGCTCAAAATCCTATCAAAAAGAATTACGGCGCTTATATGAGATGGCGGGTATGGCTAAACACGAATACAGCACGGCTAAAATACAAGGCGATAAATACTTAACGGATAAAACATACGTAAAAAGAAAAAAAATCACTGAGCTTATGGAAACAGCTTATAAAAATAAATACAAATACAAATCTCTGTCAAAAGAACAGTTACGAACGCTCTTTTATAACAACGGGGTTAGTATAGAATATAATTCATACACTAAAAACGGCGGTATAAAAAAATCCGAGATTATACACTATAAAATGCTGTACCGAAGTACGGGAAAAGCAAAAAAAGGCTCTTGTGTTTTTATACGCGACAAATTATATAAAAAAGCCCTTAATTTTTTGTACATGGGCATTAAACTTCCAAAAAAAAATCCAATGATTGTCGAGATGAGCGCCTACGCCCCTCTTGTGTCAAGCGGTATTGTGGGTAAAATTAAAATTAACCCAAAGAATATACTAATTTTAAAAGACGCTGAGAGATTTTTTGAGACAAACGTAATCAGCGTGGAAACAGATGATAAAAAACATTGTATAGTTAAAAAAATTGATAACTATAAATTAAAAAACACTTTGTTTGACGGACAAGCCTTGATTGACAGCGGTATATTCCCCGATTGGGGTAATGGCTACATACTGCTAAGACATCATTTTTGTAAAATGGCGGCTTTCAATGCGAATATTCAGGACTTTTTTAAAGATTATCTCGGCGGTGATTATAATTCCGCTATTGTTAAGGATATGTTTGGAAATGAACACTATGTTAAAGATATTAAAATAATAACAACCGACAATGCCATGAAGTGGATAAAGTTTAATAAGACTTATGAATACTGGTGTGAAAAAGTAAATGAGAACGACTGTATGTTTGGAATCGTAAAAACCGCTCATAAAAGCAAACTCGGCGACGTTCAGAAAATGAGTTACCAAATGGTTAATTCCCTTGATAATAAAATAATGGGAAACGTGACCCAAAAAAGCGTTCATTACATAGAACGGCTGAAAACGGATAACAATGTCTTTTTTAAATACTTAAAGGATAACAGCAATTTCGCGAACGATTATGAGGTATTAATCGCTCTTTGTGAGCAAAACCCTGATTTTGTGAGAAGCGAGTATTTCCGTGAGCGTAAGAAAAAAATTATTGAGACATACGTTTTAAACATAAAAAGCGGGGAACTTATACAAAACGCCGAGAACCTTACTATAGTCGGCTCGCCCTACGCTATGCTGCTGTACGCGGTTAAAGGAAACGAGGCGGAAATCGATAATGACACTACCCTCACTTTTGAGAAAGGTTCTGTACAATGTTACACTGAAAGATTTAAAGACGGTGAATATCTGGCGTTTTTCAGGTCTCCCTTTAACTCAAAAAATAATTTAACTTATTTACATAATACATACAGCGATATTTTAAAAAAATATTTCAATTTTGGAAAGCAGGTAATAGCCGTAAATATGATTGGCACGGATTTTCAGGACAGAAATAACGGCTCAGACCAAGACTCGGATTTTGGATACACGACAAACCAAAAAGATATTGTCGGATATGCCCGCGAATGTTATCTTAACTTCCCCACTATCGTAAACAATATACCAAAAGAAAAAACCGAATACAGTAACGCACCTGACGATTACGCAAAAATGGATAATAGTTTAGCGCGGTCTCAAATTGATATTGGGGAAGCCAGCAACTTAGCCCAAATAGCCCAAACATACGCTGGAGGGCTTGATAATCCCAAATATAACGATTACGTGTGTATTCTCTCGGTATTGGCTCAGGT
>CAJTVH010000104.1 GCA_910579745.1 uncultured Clostridia bacterium
AATTAAACAGAAAAGCCTTTCTGTCTTGTTTTATTTTTTATAATTTTTCGCGCGTATTTTTGTTTTCAGATACTCTCTAGTAATAAACAAAGTTTAAATCAAATATTTTTAGTATATCATGCGATTTTTTATTGTTGACAAACCTCCCCCGCGATAGTATAATATATATCATAAATTTTAAAAATTAATATCGCTGATACGCTTATCAAGAGAGGTGGAGGGATAAGGGCCCTGTGAAACCCGGCAACCGGCTTTTTGCATCGGTGCTAATTCCCCCGGGTCACCACTTCCGGAAGATGAGAAATTCATTCTAAAGGCCCGAAAGGGTCTTTTTTTATTAAAATTTATAACACAAACACAATAATAACGCTAAGGAGGTTTTAAAAATGAGAAAAATGTTTACTTCAGAATCCGTCACGGAGGGACATCCTGATAAAATATGCGACAGAATTTCCGACGCCGTGTTAGACGCTATAATAGCGAAAGACCCCTACGCGAGAGTGGCGTGCGAGACTATGACCACAACAGGTCTTATAATGATAGCTGGTGAAATCACCACAAACTGTTATGTAGACCTTGAGGCGATAGCGAGAGAAACCGTTAGGGAAATAGGTTATGACAGGGCGAAATACGGCTTTGACTGCGACTCCTGCGCCATCGTTACCTCGGTTAAAGGACAATCCCCCGACATAGCCCAGGGCGTAAATAACGCCCTTGAGTCAAGAGATGATGAGGCAAACGAGAAAGACACGGGAGCGGGAGATCAGGGTATGATGTTCGGCTTCGCTTGTGATGAGACTGACGATTTAATGCCTATGCCAATTTACCTCGCTCATAAACTTACAAAAAGACTTACGGAAATGCGTAAGAACGGAACGCTTAATTACCTTCGTCCCGATGGTAAATCTCAAGTTACTGTCGAATACGACAACGACAAACCTGTAAGAGTGGATAACGTGGTAATCTCAACTCAGCACAGCCCGCAGGTAACTCAGGCGCAAATAAGAGAAGACGTTATCAAACATATTATAGAAGCTGTTATCCCCGCGGAACTTATAGACGAAAACACAAAATATTACATAAACCCAACAGGCAGATTTGTTATAGGCGGCCCTCAGGGCGACTGTGGTCTCACAGGCAGAAAAATCATCGTTGACACTTACGGCGGATACGCTAGCCACGGCGGCGGCGCTTTCTCTGGAAAAGACCCTACGAAAGTAGACCGCTCGGCGGCTTACGCGGCAAGACATATAGCTAAAAATATAGTAGCGAGCGGCGTCGCTAAAAAATGCGAGATAGAACTCGCCTACGCCATAGGCGTGGCGAAACCCCTGTCAATTCTCGTAAATACTTACGGAACCGGTAAAATTTCCGACGATGAGATCGTAAAACTTATTGAGGAAAACTTTGACCTGCGTCCCGCGGCTATAATAAAGAATTTTGATTTAAGACGGCCTATATATAAACAAACCTCGGCTTATGGTCATTTCGGAAGGTCAGATATTGACGTTCCGTGGGAAAAACTTGATAAAGTGGATATATTCAAACTATAATAAAAAATAAGAGAAAAACCCTCTCTCTCCAAGAAAAAACACCTTGTATGGCTTTTAAACCATATAAGGTGTTTTTTTGAGACATTTATAAAACTCTATAACAGCTCCAACGCCCGTTTATACAATGTGTCTAACTCACAGCCACAGCTGCCGCACTCTTTATCAGCCTGTTCTATCGCTAATATGAGAGCTTTTGTATCCTCTTTGCCGTCTAGCCATTCCCTCGCGGGATTCGCGATTAAATCCCAGCCGGACCCCGCAAATTTTTCCATAATCATTTTTAATTCTTCCATATCAAATTCTCCTTCCAACTTTTTCAGTTCCAGCTAAATTGGAATTTAGCTGTTCATTAGAAATGTTGCCACGCATTTATTATAGCAAATCCCGTCAATTTAGCAACCCATTTTTGAAATGTTACGCAATAAAAGCTATTTTTGAGAGCAAAGGTATAAAATACCCTCCACATCATACTCATATCTTAAATGCCTTGTAAAATAAGGTATTTCTAAAGGCTACAGCATAACAAATTCAAAGCACATTTTCTCTTTGAACGCTTTTATTACATGGTGCTAGCACCATGTAAATACTACGCCTAAGGAAAAAGGGCAGTATTACCTGCCCCTATGCTTTTC
>CAJTVH010000105.1 GCA_910579745.1 uncultured Clostridia bacterium
GTTACTCGCCCTATAAGTCATAGCGGCTACTTTTCCCTCTATCCCTCTGACTTTTGATATTATAACCTTATCGATAGTTGAATCTGGACAAAAAATATAAAACGAAAAAAACATATAGTAAACGTCATAAATTACGACGTTTACTATATGTTTCAGATTCATTACCAAATTAGATTTACGTGTTTCAGTTATTTATATACTGTTGTTGGCACATTTGTGTTTGGAGCTTTTATTTCAGCTGTTTCAGCAGCATGATTAACTTGATTTTCACCATAAACTTTTTGGTTTTCACCATTTAATTCTTGAGTCAGAATATACGCAAATACAAGTGTCTTTGCCGCTTTTGCTCTTGTAACATTAGCTTTGGGCTCAAGTAAATCGCCGCAGGCAATAGAGCCTCTGGCAATACCTTGTTCTGATCTCATAAGACCTAAGTTATACGCTTCTTTAACTTTTATATAAAGAGCGGAGTCAAGCTGATTTGCGTCCTTAAGTGCTGCCCAGCCGCAAAGAGGTATATAAGGCGTACCCTCATATTTAATATTTGGGTCATAATCATCATCGCCTGGCTGCGGAACATTTCCGTTTTGTTTCATATACTCAACTTTTTTCCAGCTTCCATCCTCGTTTTTTCCATACCTTGCTAGATAAGCATCATAAAGTATAGCACCCATAACTTCACGAGTAAGAGCGGCATCGCTCGCGACAGGTGTTTTATCCACAAAATCAGGTTCTTTTGTAAATGTGGCTGATACAGTAGCCGCACCTGTCACTTCAAATTTATATTCCATAGTTTTGACTTTTTCAGTACCATTAATTAATATAGAACCATTTAAGTACCCTGTATCTGCTTTTGATACAACCCTGATTGTATCACCTATATCAGCGGCAAGCCCTGTCGTTGACTGTGGATAATCATTACTTTCATATTTAATGCCAAATAATCTTCCTGTACCGCCATTAGTATAAATTTCATAATCTTTGCCCGCTTTAACATCAAAAGTAACGCCCGCATACTGATTTGCTTTCGTTGTACCTTCAATGGCTGTGTTATTTATATACTTTGTTGCGATTTGATTATCTGTTTTATTTTCACAGGTAATCAGTTTATGGTCAACAAACATTAAATATACTGTAAGTATACCATCAGCTTTTGCTTTATATTTAACCTGTTTTTGACCATCGTTTCTCAGTTCAATAGCATTTTTTGTAATACCTTCGTCTAAGCCCGCGCCATTATCATCACTTTTCTTTACCACTGTAGACGGAGCGGTAAGTACATAATAATTTGTTGTTCCAATAACTGTATTAGCTGTCACTTCGCTAGGAATATCAGTAATCGCGGTATCAAATTTACTGTCATTATATACAGTAACTGTGCCTCCTGTATTCTGCTGAACAGTAATAGCGACTTGGTCTGCCGCCAATTCTATTTTAGCGTTATCAGGAGATTTTTTGGAATTTTGGGCATCCTTGAAATTAACCGAAGCTAAATTTGCTCCGCTTGTTTGAAGTTCGGCATAAGTTTTATTATAATTTGAGAGACTGTTTTCGGCAAGACCGAATACTTTTTCTATTCCTCTTGCGAAATCTCCAACAGTAATTGTTTGGGTTGGCTTAAACAAATTATTACTATCTTTGTGTAAAGCGCCAATCTGAAGAATTTTTTCAATATTATTTCTGTAGTAATAATTTGCTTCCGCTTGTTTTGCCGCGTTTGGTACAACCCCAACAGCGCTTACATCGCTTGCCATTTCAGGAAATACTGCCGACCAGTCATTTGTCTGTACAGCGCTTTTAACTGTAGCTGGCATATAAGAAACAAGTTCCCTCATAATATCTTTATCTTTATAAGTGTCGGTTGACGCTACAGATTGGTCATAAATGCTTTTAAGCATAATTTTG
>CAJTVH010000106.1 GCA_910579745.1 uncultured Clostridia bacterium
CCTTTGGGCGATTATATGGCTGGACCTAATCACGTGCTTCCCACAAGTGGAACAGCTAAATTCTTCTCACCTCTTTCAGTTGATGACTTTATTAAAAAATCAAGTGTCCTCGCTTTTTCTAAGGAGGCTTTTGATAAACTAGGAAACGACGTTATAAAATTCGCGGAGGCGGAAGGTCTTACGGCCCACGCCAATTCCGTGAAAATAAGGATGCAAACGAAGGAAGATAAATAAAACATGATGAGAGGATGATTTTCTCTATGGAGCGTAAAGCTAAGGTTGAGAGAGACACTTTTGAGACAAAAATAAAAATGGAAATTAATATTGACGGAAGAGGGCATAATCTTATAAACACGGGAATAGGTTTTTTTGACCATATGATTACCCATATTTCAAAACACGGCTTTTTTGATCTTAATGTTGAGGCGAGGGGAGATTTGGAGGTTGACTGTCATCACACTGTTGAGGATGTTGGCATTGTTTTTGGAAAGTGCGTTTCAAGGGCTCTCGGCGATAAAAGAGGGATAAAAAGATATGGTCATTCTATTGTGCCTATGGATGAAACCCTTGTACTTTGCGCTATTGACATTTCAGGCCGTGATTTATTGTGTTTTGACGCTAAATTTACGGTTCCCTCTATAGGTGATTTTGATACTGAAATGATTGAGGAATTTTTCAGAGCGGTTTCCTCAAACTGCGGAATGAACTTACATATCAAGGTTTTAGCGGGAAAAAATAATCATCATATAGCGGAAGGTATCTTTAAGGCTTTTGGACGAGCTTTAGATATGGCGACTTCTTTTGATGACAGAATTAATGGTGTGTTATCTACGAAAGGAATGCTTGAGTAATGATAGGTATAATTGATTATGGTATGGGAAATTTAAGAAGCGTTGAGAAAGCGTTCCAATTTTTAGGATTTGACGCTAAAGTCAGCGGTGATATTACTTTTCTTGAGAGAGCCGATAAAATTGTTCTTCCGGGAGTAGGCGCTTTCGCTGAGGCTATCGCTACTCTTAAAAATAAAAAATTTGACAAACTTATTAGAGAAGAAACCGATAAGGGAAAGCCATTTCTTGGAATATGCCTCGGTATGCAGATGATTTTTGACGTAAGTTTTGAAAATGGCGAGTATGAGGGGCTTGGTCTTATTCCTGGAGCGGTTAAAAAGCTTTCCAATAATGTTAAAATTCCGCATATAGGCTGGAATGACTTAAAAATATATAAAAATGAGCCTCTTTTTAAAAATATAGGTGAAAATGCTTATGTTTATTTTGTTCATTCCTATTATCTCGAAACCGAAGCGCCTGTTGTTTCAGCCACTACTTTTTATGGCAAGGAAATTCAGGTGGCAGTTCAAAAGGACAATATTTTCGCGACTCAGTTTCACCCTGAGAAAAGCGGAGACGTGGGGCTTAAAATTTTAAAAAATTTTGGTGAACTGTAAAAAAGAGGTTTTTATAAATGATATTTAGCAGAAAAAATTGTTTTTTTACTATTTTTATATTAAATATATTTTTATACTCTGACGTCGCTATGGCTAACGTTATATGGCCGTCTTTCTATATAGCCGAGGGATTATCAAGTATATATATTATTCTGGCCGGTTTTGCTGTGGAGTTTTTATGTATTAAGTTTTTGGCTAAGCAAAAATGGTTTAAGGCTTTGCTGATTTCAGCTGTAATGAATGGAATGTCGGCTGTGGTTGGAGTGGTGTTAGTACCTCTTGGAGGAGCCTATTTATCATATCTTTTTGTTATATTTAGTTTTTTGTCGGAAGAGATTTTTGA
>CAJTVH010000107.1 GCA_910579745.1 uncultured Clostridia bacterium
CCCTTAAATTTCATTCCGTTTTGAAGTATAAGTTCCGCTTTAATAGTTTTCTCCATAGCCTATAAACATCTCCTTAAATCATTTTTCATATCAATAACCGCCTGTCTTGACGCTTTAGCGAATTCCTCTTCTGTAAACTTATCCTTATATTGCTCCTTTTTATACGCGGCGATAATTCCTCTTGATGAATTAACGATCGCTCCAAGACCGTCTTTGTTGAAACATACGGCAAGGTCTTCCGCTTTGCCACCCTGCGCTCCGTATCCCGGAACAAGGAAAAACGTATGCGGCATAACCTCTCTGAGCCTCTTCGCTTGCTCAGGGTGAGTGGCGCCTACAACCGCTCCGACTTCACTGAAACCATTCTCGCCAATAAGTTCCTCACCCCATTTAGATATAAGCTCCCCGACTTTTTCATAAAGAGGAACGTCACCAATGAGTAAATCCTGAATTTCACCGCTATTAGGATTTGATGTTTTAGCCAGAACAAATAAACCTTTTCCGTAAGATTTACAATCGTTAATAAAAGGAGTGATAGAATCTGAGCCAAGATAAGGATTAAGAGTAATAAAATCCTCTTTAAAAACCTCAAACTCGGACAATCCGACTTTAGCTCTGCCTATATGCCCGTCGGAATAAGCTTGCCCTGTCGAGGCTATATCGCTCCTCTTGATGTCCCCAATTACGATAAGACCTTTCTTTTTAGCGTACTCAATAGTTTTAACATACGCTTTAAGACCGCTTATTCCATATCTTTCATACATGGCTATCTGTGGCTTAACAGCGGGAACTAAGTCATAAATCTCATCAATAATCATTTTGTTAAATATAAGAATAGCTTTGCCCATGGCTTTAAGAGTCCAGCCGTATTTCGCCACAACTCTCTCCATAATGAATTTAGGAATAAAATCTTGATTCGGGTCTAGCCCGACAACCGTTGGATTCTCCGTAGACTTAATTCTGTTTATAAGTTTGTCAATCATCATCATTTTATTTAAACTCCTCTCTTAGTTCGCCGTTTTCAACAATAACATCGCCGGCGACAATAGTATAAATAACTTTTCCCTTTACTTTTCTGCCGTTAAAAGGAGTGTTTCTGGCTTTCGAGGCAAATTTCTCGACGTTAATATTATACTCAAGATTAGGGTCGATAACTGTAATATCCGCAACCGCCCCGACAGATAAAGTCCCTTTATCCGAATTTAAAATTTTAGCGGGATTGAGAGACATTTTCTCAATAAGCTGAGAAGGGGTAAGAACTCCTGTCTCAACAAGCTCTGAAATTCCAAGAGAAACCGACGTTTCAAGACCGATAATACCATTCGCCGCTTTCTCAAACTCACAGTTTTTCTCGTCAATATGATGCGGAGCGTGGTCTGTAGCTATTACATCAATAATATTATTTTTGAGAGCCTGTCTAAGAGCCTTAACATCCTCTTTTGTTCTAAGAGGCGGATTCATTTTATAATTAGCGTCATAATCGTTAATATCATCTTCCGTAAGAGTAAAATGATGAGGAGTAACCTCAGCCGTAACTAAGCTTCCTTGTTCTTTAGCGTGTCTTATAAGCTCAACACAGCCCTTTGTACTCATATGGCAAAGATGAAGCCTCGCGTTCACGCTGTCAGCGAGAATAATATCTCTCGCT
>CAJTVH010000108.1 GCA_910579745.1 uncultured Clostridia bacterium
TAATTGCCTCCTTATTTCTCTTTGATTATACATTAAATCCTTGCATATAAGGTGTCAATTAAAATGATACAACATCAATCAGATAGAAAAATATAAAAACAGCATAGAAGATGACAATGCTATGCTTGTTGATTTATATGAGGATTTGAAAAAGAACATTATCGACGAAAAAGATTATAAGTCAATAAAACAAATGTATGCTGACAGAATTGAAACATCAGAAAAGGTTGTTAAAAATCTGCAAAAAGAAATAGATGTTATTTCATCTGAAAATAAAAGCACGTTTAGTATTTATGAAAATATTGCAAATAACGATGGTTTTACAGAATTATCACGAAAAATAATTGTTTCCCTCATAGACAAAATATATCTTAATGGCAAAAATGACATAAGTATAGTATTCAAGTTTGACGAAGACGTAAGGCTTATGAAAGACTACATCAGCAAATTGCCTTCCGGTTTACAAAAAGAATCGGAGGTGTGCTGATATGGCGAGAAAAAGCAGAAAAATATCAAATAACGGTATGGCGAATGAGACAGCTAAAAATACTGTTACGGAAAACAAGACAGCTATTTATTTGAGATTATCGGCTGAAAACAACGGCGATACGATAGATAATCAAGAAATATATACGCAAATATTTGGAGAAAATCAGCGGAATAAATGTTGTAAAAACATATAAAGATAACGGTTTCAGCGGAACAAATTTTAATCGTGATGGCTGGGAAGAGTTGATGAACGACCTTTACAGTAAAAAAATAAACTGTATTGTGGTAAAGGACTTTTCGAGATTAGGCAGAAATTTCCTTGAAACAGGCAATCTTCTTGAAAAAGTATTTCCGTTTATGAATGTTCGCTTTATATCTGTAAATGACAATTATGACAGTGAAAATACTGCTTTCAGCCGTTCTATGCTTGAAATTTCTTTTAAAAATCTTATGAATGAACTGTTTGTCAGAGATATTGCCAGGAAAATCAAAACAAATCTTGATACAAGAAAAGCTATGGGATATATTGCGGTTGGCAGCGTTCCTTATGGATATGATGTTTCGGCAGACGGAAAAAGCCTTGTTTTAAACCCAGAAACTGCTCCTGTTGTGCGTAAAATTTTTGAGTGGAGATTATTAGGAAAGGCAAAATGTGAAATAGCAAGACTTTTTAACGAACTTGCGATTATATCGCCCGGAAGGTACCGTTTTTTGAAGTCAGACGGCAAAAAATTTAAAAGGCAAGAACACTCAAAATGGATTTATCAGAATATAACCGATATTTTAAGAAACAGGGTTTATATTGGAGATTTGGTGCGTAACAGAGCGACATACAGCATATTCAGAGAGAAAAGAATACATAAAAATGATGTAAGCGAATGGATAATCACAGAAAACGCACATATAGCTATTGTTACAAAAGAAATGTTTGAAAAAGCGCAGGCACTTGAAAATCCTGAACCAAACAATGATGTTGTATCATTTTAATTGACACCTTATATGCAAGGATTTAATGTATAATCAAAGAGAAATAAGGAGGCAATTA
>CAJTVH010000109.1 GCA_910579745.1 uncultured Clostridia bacterium
GTTTTAAAAAAATTTAAAAAAATATCTTGAAATAATTTAAAATATATGGTATAATAACTTTGTTAGTTTGTTAAGCCAGAATAACTCATCCGGTAGAGTACTTCACTCGTAATGAAGAAGCGGAGGGTTCGAGTCCCTTTTCTGGCTCTTAATTATAAAAAGCGTTTTTATTTTCATAAATACGCTTTTTATTTTTTTATATTTATTTATATGTTTTTGTTGTAAATTTATTAATGCTTTACTGAAAATTTTTCCAATACTCTTCTTCTTTTTTTTGTTCAACGGCGTAAAAATATTTATCGGCAATATCAAATATCTCACTTTCATCTTTAATTAAATAATACTTTTTTCCCGAAATTTCTTTTATATTTTTTTTAGAAATTTTGGAGTTCTCAAACCATTTAAAAAAGTGTTTTTCCCATTCGTTCGCTTTTTTTTCTCCTAAATCCTCATAACTTAATATCTCTTCTTTAACTTCATATATAAAATCATTAATAAGTATTTTTATCATAATAAATCTCCTGTATTTATTATCCACTTTGGGGGGATTTTAATTTTTATTAAAAAATATGATTATAGCGTTTGTTAAAGTTAAAATAATTTTAAATTTTCAGTTTCTGTATTGATATTTGAGTTTAAACCAAAGTGCTTATACCCGAGATCAGTAACGATACGGCCTCTTGGAGTTCTTTGTATATATCCAAGTTGAATAAGATATGGCTCATAAACATCTTCGATTGTATCTGATTCCTCTCCAATAGATACCGCGAGAGTATCAAGTCCGACAGGTCCGCCTCCAAATTTTTCAATCATTGTCCTAATTAAGTTTCTATCCGTAACGTCAAGACCTATTTTATCAACTTCTAAAATATTAAGGGTTTCTTCAGCCACTATTTTTGTTATAATGCCCTCGTATTTAACTTCCGCGAAATCTCGAACTCTTTTTAAAAATCGATTCGCGATTCTGGGAGTCCCTCTGGAGCGTTTCGCGATTTCTTCCGCTCCTTTTTCATCAATTTTAATTCCAAGGACATTTGCGGAACGTGTGACAATAGTTTTAAGTTCATCGTTATTATATAATTCAAGTCTGTTTACTACGCCAAATCTGTCTCTTAAAGGAGCAGTCAAAAGACCGATTCTTGTTGTCGCTCCCACAAGTGTAAATTTAGGAAGGTCAATTCGTATACTTTTTGCTGAAGGTCCCTTTCCTATAACAATATCAAGGACAAAATCTTCCATTGCCGGATATAAAATTTCCTCAATAAGTCGGTTTAATCTGTGAATTTCATCTATAAAAAGAATATCACCTTCATTAAGATTATTTAAGATAGCCGCCATATCTCCGGGGTGTTCTATAGCGGGACCAGAAGTTGTTTTTATAC
>CAJTVH010000110.1 GCA_910579745.1 uncultured Clostridia bacterium
GAAGCGGAATCACGCAGCATAGTTATAATATCAGAGTTAGCCAATGAGAAACTATTGCCGACGGCGCTGATTTTTGACATAACGCCGTCAAGAACATCGTCGACGTCTATGTCATAAGCCTTCATGATACTCGCGAGTCCGTTTGTAGCCTCGTCGGAAGTCATTCCGGGGGAAATCAATTTAAACTGAGAGGACAGTTTCGCCATTTTTGCTGACGCTTCGGCGGAATTAAATCCTAATTTGCCCCACGCGAGGGCCTGGGAAAGTATTTCCTCTGTGGTGGCGCCCATTTGTTTGGCTATATCGTTAGCGGAATGATAGAAATTTTCCAATTCCCATGTTGTCATAGCTGTGTTTTTTTTTAAACTGACTAAAAGATTGTCGAGATTGTATACTATGGAAAGTCCGCTTTTCACAAAGTTTGTCGCCCTCAAAATCATTGAGGTTGAACTGAATAATAAGCCGGCTGTCGAGCCTATTTTCTGGAGTGAGGATTTTGTTTCTTTCTCTGTTTTCTCGGCTGTTACCGAGGTTTGCCTCATGCCTTGACCTATATTTTGACTTATGTTCTGGCTTATATTTTGGCTTATATTTTGACCGATGTTTTTCGCTTGCTGTTTGATTTTACTTGTGTCGGGATTAATTTTTAAGTTTATTTTAGCTTTATTCAGAGCGTTCTGTATATCTTTTACAGCGGACTCTTTTAAGTAAGCGTGTTTTATATTTATACTTAAATTATTAATACCTCTTAAAATTGTTTTCAGTTGACTTGATATATTCGCTTTAGTTTGAGGGTTCAGCTTGACATTAACATCACCATCATAATTTGAAGGCATTAAATAATCACCGTCCTTTAAATTTTACATAAAAAGCCGAATATTTACCGGCGCTTTACGTTTTTTTTAATATGGTGTATTACCGCTGTTGACAGCGGTTTGTGAAATTTTTAGCCCGAACCAATAAAATAATTATTTGATATTTTATGTTTCGTTAAAATTTTTTTATTTCGCTGTAATTATAAAGTATTATTGTTTTTGACATCATCTTTGTCAGCCATTTTTTCATCAAAACGTCTTTTATTAAAATAATGGTCGACCAGGTTTTTAACGTTGAATTTATTTAATTGTTTGTTTAACTTTTCGGCATCAATTTTATTAACTTTTTCAGATATAGTGTCAAGAAGCTCGATAATGGGCTTGGCCAGTTCATCAAATCTTGAGACAATATTAATGTTTGAGTTAGCGATTTCAGCTTTTTTTAATTCTATTTTTTCATTGATGGCGTTCTTAACACTGATTAACTGCGGATTTGATGTGTTTTTAATTTCCTCTAAATAATTTATAGC
>CAJTVH010000111.1 GCA_910579745.1 uncultured Clostridia bacterium
GTTATAGTTGAATGTGAGTGTCACATCTCTCACAATAATGACAAACACAACGCGAAGCGGTTCAACGTCCGCTGAATTTAAGAGCGCGTCTCTCTTTCTCCCCTGAGCACACATTAATGATTATAGAAAATAACCATCCGGCCCTTATGCTCGATGAGCGTAGTCCATGCGAAAAAACTCGTTTAGGACTGTCTGCCGCGAATTGATTCCAAAATCTCAGAGTTGTTACCGTACCTTATGTTTTCACACTCGCCGCTATAGCCTTTCGTTCTATAGTTTGGTATCTGAGAGAGTAAGCGGAATTTTCCTCGGCCTATGTTTTTTCATAGGCGCCGAAAGGAACGTGATATATAAATATACACAAACCTCGCTGTTATGCCTCGCGACTCACAGCCGCTGTTAAGCGCCGGCCGTTCTCTGCCGTTTAACTTTTAAAATCCTTATTTCACGTTAAGCGTGAAACTCGTACGCATCACTGCTAAATTTTACGGTGGCAAGGAAAGGAGAGCTGCTGATATGGTTAATCAGCCTTATCAAACCACCGCTGAATCCTTTCATGGCTGTATACACAGTCCCTATGACTACAGGTAAAAAGCCCATTATATCTGTTAAATTCTCAACAACCTCAGCTAAATTTGTTAAAATGGTAATAGTGTCTTTAAGCTCGTCACGCTCAAACAGATTTTGAGCGATATTCGCCCCTGTTTCTTTAAGTTTATTAAATTTATACTCTACGGAATCCATAGCGGAAATCATCTCAGAGTCCGCTGTTCCGGAGCTGTTCGCCATTTTGGCCATAGCTTTCTCGGCGGCCGAGAAGTTCTCAATAGCGGCGGCTCCGGCATCTGCCCCATTTTCCCCGAACATTATCTCAAGGGTTTTAGTTTTTGTTTTATCGCCGAGAGAATCCCAAACTTCGCTCATCTCTTTTAATATTTTATAAGGGCTTTTGTATGTATCCTCGTCTTCCATAATGGAAACGCCCGTCAATTTATATAAATCGCTTTGAATGGTCTTTAATGACTCATCGGCTTTTTGAGTTTCCTCATTTAATCCCCGAAGTCTGAGAGCGGCGGCCTTAAACCCGCTGCCGACGTTTTTATCACGGGTTATCTCAAAAGCGGCGGTCTCAAGGGCTATTGTCTCGTCGAGAGTACTGTTTCCGTCTCTCATGGCGGAAGCGGAATCACGCAGCATAGTTATAATATCAGAGTTAGCCAATGAGAAACTATTGCCGACGGCGCTGATTTTTGA
>CAJTVH010000112.1:0-498 GCA_910579745.1 uncultured Clostridia bacterium
TCATTTATAGCCTCCACGAAATTTTCTTTGCTGATTTTAGTTTGCATTATTTTAATACCGCCTTTCATAATATTTTTATAATTATAGTAAAATCAATTTTAATTATAGGTATGTCCTTGTGTCAGAGAGAAAACTTATTGGTTTTTATATTCTTTCGCTGTTTGCTGTTTTATTATTTATTTTCTTTTTCGTAATTTTTTATAAGCGGGATTTATACTCATATTGCCCGATGAGACTTTCTCTTTAATTTCATCGTTACCGGAATCAAGTATTTTTTACCCTTGGCATAGGTATCTAATGAGATATTCGCCATTTTCGCCAATTTGTTCCATACGTTAATTTTTTCATTAGTTGTTATTGGGTTTGTCAACTTTGACAACCCCGATTTTTTGTCCCCATCGCCTAATGACACATTTTCTTTAGCTTGTTTCTTATATACGGGACGATATTTCTCAGCGACGGATATTCTTTGAATAGCGGACAAGTTACGTCTGCCTA
>CAJTVH010000112.1:508-1184 GCA_910579745.1 uncultured Clostridia bacterium
TAACTGAATATCAATCATCCACTCCATAATAGGGAAATTCTTGTCAAAGCCGTTTTCCACAATATTTTTCTCAAGTTTCTCATACTCTTCTTTAGCGAGGGGAGGCATTAGGTCTTTCAACTCAGGGTCAATTTTTAATTCTCTCATAAATAATTTTCCTTTCTGTTTTTTGTTATAAAATTTTTAATTTTAATTGCCGATTTTTAATAATTTTTGGGACAGCGTTTTTTGAATTTCCACAAAATAATCTGGATATGTAAAAATACCATGTTGTTTTTTTATCTCGCGCTTATTTGGCAATTCTGGTTCACCCCATATATCATCTTCCTCCCTTAACTTGTCAGTTACTTTTTTATAGACTGTTTCTAATTTTTCATTTTGAGAATTGTTTAAAATTTCGGTGTGTTTATTAATCGCCTCAATTACTCGTTCATTTAGTAATAATTTTTTTAGAATAATTTCATTTTCATTTAGGGCTTGTCTTAAATATTTTTTATCAAGAAAAATTATTTTATATTGCTTATATACACGATTCCATTCATATTTTTCATATAAAAAATTATTTGCATTCGCGTAAAATTCGTTTAGCTTAAAACAAGAGGCGGCATGTGTTTTGGTATATAGGCCCATATCATTCAAAGTAATTTTTTCCGCTTCAAGTAGTATCTTTTTTTCA
>CAJTVH010000113.1 GCA_910579745.1 uncultured Clostridia bacterium
GTTTTATTTTGAGACAGACTACATATTGCAATCATTTGATGAGTTATGTTAAGAGCCTTGATAATGTAAGCGATGTTCAGGCGGTTGTGTACGGGCAGGAACTTACGGGGGAATTTTTGGAAAGCTATAATAATATAATTGGCGGTGAGGTTAATGAGTAGAGTCTTAAAACTACTTTGTATTTGGTTTTTAATGGGTATGGTGTATTTTGTTATTGAGGGTATTTGGAGAATACCAAAAGGAGGGGACGCTAACATATCAATGCTTTTTGTGGGCGGGCTGTGCGGTCTGCTTATAGGGAGTATAAACCAAATACCTAAGTTTTATAATATGTCCGTGTTTAAGCAATCGTTGATAGGAACAGGGATTGTGCTTGTGATTGAGTATATAGCTGGGTACATACTGAATATAAAAATGGGCTTGGATATATGGGATTACTCTAATATGTTTTTTAATATTAACGGGCAGATATGCTTAGAGTTTGGCTTGATTTGGCTTTTGCTTATGCCTGCCGCCATATGGCTTGAGGATTTTATAAGGTTTAAGTTTTGGAATGAGGGGGCGGGGTATGGGATAAAAGATGTTTATATGGAATTTTTAGGGTTGAGATAATTGTCGGGTTGTGTTAAAATTTAATATGGGTAATCGAAAATGAGAAAATGGCTGCTATGCCTTTAGCCGACCGGCCATATATTTTTATATGGAGGGAGGTGAGCCAACAATCTTAACGGATTGGGGGTGAGGTTATGTCATTCGGTGATGTTTGTGAGCTTTTAAGGCTTTTATTCACTTTTGGAACGTTTATTATCGTTCTTTTGACATACATAGGCGCAAAAAAATAGTAGCCCTTACTTTCGACACGTAAGCTACTATTTTTTTGGCTTATAGGTCGGCTAATCGTTTTCGATTGCCTTTTATAGTTATATTATATAACATAATTTTTAAGATGTAAAGGCTTCAATTATAAATTGAGGTCTTTTTTAGTATAAAAAATAATTTACGGGGTGATTTTTATGGAAAACATAAAGGGAATTTTTTGCGGAGCTGTGGGAGTTGTCGGTGGCATTGTCGCTAAACTGTTAGGGGGCTGGGACAGCGGGCTGGCGAC
>CAJTVH010000114.1 GCA_910579745.1 uncultured Clostridia bacterium
GATAATGAGACACAGGATATATTACATATTATCGAGCTTGAAGAAGTTAATCAAACGGAGATTGACACTTTATATGATAAATTAAAGGAGATAATAAGTTCATATCAGACATTACCATAGTAGCAATACTACGGGAATCAACTTTATCCGTTTTAGTCTTTCTAAGGCTAAGACTTTTTCTGTAAAGATTGGTATGTAACGGATTGATAACAAAGGTGGTCAGACCTTTATCAAGAAGAAATCCCAGAAGATTGTAACTATAGTGACCAGTGGTTTCCAGTCCTACTTTTACTTTTGTAAAATCATCTGATACGGATTAGATTCTTTGAAACAAGGTTTCAAAACCTTCACGATTGTTAGGGATGGTAAAAGACTTAAATAATACTTTGCCATCTGAGTTAGTGATAAAGAAGTCGTGCTTGTCTTTGGCAACATCAATTCCAACGTAAATCATAAAAAATCTCCTTTGAGAATGTATTTGATACTGTTTTAGAACCACTGGTATTCCTTGCGATTATAACCTCGTTCTAAATAAACCGTCACGCGGTATCTAACTGATTAACAAATGAACAAAGAGACTGTGGTTGTAACCTCACTTAAACCATCTAAGTGGTAGGTGATATGAAACAATCCACAGTATCTCCAATAGTATAGCATACAGTCCTTGGAGATGGACTATAAACACTACTACTATATAATACGAGGTGATATTTTAAATGTATGGCTCGTTACATAATCATACAATGTATTCTTTACTGGATGGGTATGCCACCCCGAAAGAATATCTCGACAGGGCGGGGGAGGTGGGGATTAACGCTTTCGCTATTACGGAACATGGTAATGGACACATGGAATTTTAATTATGGTGAGAAAATTACGGACGATTTAACTTCTTTTATTAATAGTGAGATAGATA
>CAJTVH010000115.1 GCA_910579745.1 uncultured Clostridia bacterium
CGGCTCCCCTCTTCCTATCAGCTTATTAAGTCTTTTATAGCTTTAATAAGTTTCAAGGTAGCGGTAACAAAGATTATTGTTTTAAATAGTTTATCTTTGTTGCCGTTCTTTTTTTGCCTTTTTTTCTTTCTTGACAATCTTCTCATCGGCTTGTTCCTCCTTGTTTTATTTAGTAATCTGTGATATGATTTTCTTATCTTTGATTACTATGGTTATATTATATCTAAAGAACTTTAGAAAGTCAATAGTTTTTTCTAAAGTTCTTTAGATATAGCAAATTGAACAAAAAAGGAGTAATATTTTTATGCATAATCCCAAAGAAACAGCAAATATAATAAAATTTCTTTCAAAGTCAAAAAATATTTCAATTAGTAAACTACTTTTGGACTGTGAATTAAATAAAAATGCACTATACACAATGCAATCAAACGGTTATTTTCCAAGAGTTGAAGCTCTTACTAAAATCGCCGACTATCTCGACTGCTCAGTCGACTACCTACTCGGCAGAACCGATAACCCCAATTCACATAAGTCTTGACAAAATCCAATCTTTTCTAGGAGAACAGACACCTTTATATTGTCTGTTCTTTTTTGTTTTTTCACTACGTCTTTACCTCCCCAATAACAGACAGAATTCTTCTTCTCATCTCCGGCGCTTTTCTTTTACCGCTAAGCACCTCACTAATATAAGATTCACTCACCCCTAATTTTCCAGCAAGTTCAATTTGTTTCATACCAACATCAATAAGACGTTTTTTTACTTCTGCACCAAATTTTTTACTTTCTAAAACTATCAATTTTTGCATACCCTCCTTAAAATTTTGACAAAATTTTCATCATACTATTTG
>CAJTVH010000116.1:0-547 GCA_910579745.1 uncultured Clostridia bacterium
TAGTAAATGAAAAGCCCTCTTTTCAGTTGTTCTTGCTTTCTTATTGCCTTCATTTTGATGTTTTTTGTTGCCCTGAATGGGGAATCAACCTCATTTTTCCCATCTCTATGTTTTCTTATTGCCGCAATCGCAGAACTGTATAGATGGTATAAGCAGCGATAATAATCAGGACGGGCACATCTATGACGGGTGTGCCCGTTTTGGTTTATTTTTCTGTGCTCTAATTTTGGGAATTGCCGTGTATACTTTGGTGTCCCTTCGGAGATTCGAATCCGGGACCGGCCGATTATGAGCCAGCTACTCTACCTGCTGAGCTACTGACGCATATGGCGACTCCGGCGGAACTTGAATCCGCGGCCTCTGGCATGACAGGCCAGCGCTCTAACCAACTAAGCTATGGAGCCAGATTTGCGGCAATATGCCGCTGGTACCTCAAACTGGACTCGAACCAATAACCTTCTCCGTATGAAGGAGCCGCTCTACCATTTGAGCTATTGAGGCATTTGGGGTGTGCAGCGGAACTCGAATCCGCGACCTTCGGAGCCAC
>CAJTVH010000116.1:557-794 GCA_910579745.1 uncultured Clostridia bacterium
CGGGAGTCGAACACAGCTTGACCGGCTTGAAAGGCCGGGGACGCAACCGTTTGTCTTCGGCAGCATATAAAGGTCCCGCAACACCGCAGCTGCCATACTGCGGGACAATGGCAAGGGCGAAGCGATTCGAACACTCATCTGGCGGTTTTGGAGACCGCTGTTTTGCCAGTTAAACTACGCCCCTATATGGTGCCTCAGGGTAGTTTCGGGCTACCGACACCCTGGGCTTCAACCAGG
>CAJTVH010000117.1 GCA_910579745.1 uncultured Clostridia bacterium
ATGTTCTGTAATCAAAATAAGCTAGTCCGGCGGCATATCCCCAAAGGGACAGATTTTGACGATAAAACACAAAGAGAGGTTGAAAAAATAGAGGAGTGGATCAATAATTACCCGCGTCGCATATTTGATTACAGAACATCAGAACAGTTATTCGAGGAGGAGTTAAGAAAAGCGGCATAAGTGCATTAACCGGCAGCAGAGAGGCAGCAGGCTTTATTTGTTTTACTCATTTGTGCAAAATTAACAATAAAACAGCTCTATATATTGTGCAAAATGCTAAAAGTGAAAATTTATAAATTTTTTTCGCATTTAATGTTGACTTTTTCAAAAAAGAAAAAAACAGAAAAATTCTCTTGACATATCATAGCTTTGGATGGTATACTGTTCAAGCAGTCTTGGAGAGGTGTCCGAGTGGTTTAAGGAGCCGGTCTTGAAAACCGGTGACTCCGAAAGGGGCCGTGGGTTCGAATCCCACCTTCTCCGTTGGCCGTGAGGCCAGAACATATTATTTTTATTATTATTCAGTTGGAGAAGTACCCAAGCGGCTGAAGGGGCTCCCCTGGAAAGGGAGTAGGTCGTTAATAGCGGCGCGAGGGTTCAAATCCCTCCTTCTCCGGTTAAAAAAAGGAAAGCACAGAATGGTGCTTTCCTTTTTTTCTGTCAGAAACAGTTCCAGCCTTATGTGGTATCTTAACGCAGATCATCCCAAGGCGATGATTTCAACTTGCTTGTAAAACGGCTTTTTTGCGAATAAAATTTTAGTGCAAAATTTTAGTTAAA
>CAJTVH010000118.1:0-461 GCA_910579745.1 uncultured Clostridia bacterium
GGAAATGCCCGAAGCCAGTGACCCAACCTTAGGGAGGGAGCTGTCGAAGGTGGAGCCGATAACTGGGGTGAAGTCGTAACAAGGTAGCCGTATCGGAAGGTGCGGCTGGATCACCTCCTTTCTAAGAGGGATGAAGTAAAGGTTGTTTTACTGTTGAGCTGTCAGGGTACTGACAGAGCTTTTGTGAGCGAAAGAAGAAGGGGCAGAGAAGCCCTGGGAGAAGCTGCGGAGCAGTTTCCAATGTCTTTTGCTGCACAAAAGATAATATTTCCGGTGCCGATGCGCTTATGGGACACACCCGTACCCATCCCGAACACGATGGTTAAGACGTAAGCGGCCGATGGTACTATGCTGGAGACGGCATGGGAGAGCAGGTGGATGCCAGAAATCGAGATAATCAGCGAAAGCTGTTTATATATAAACTGGTTTTTACCAGTGATTAAAGATCAAAAGAAATTTTG
>CAJTVH010000118.1:471-765 GCA_910579745.1 uncultured Clostridia bacterium
GATAATTATATATCAGTAAATGTACCTTGAAAACTACACATCAGAATAGGAACTGGGAAACCAGTTTCTATAGAAATTGTAAAAGAAATCAATTTCAATCGGAAGAGAATAACATTCAAACGAATCTATTCAAAAACGAGAACCAAGAAACATTCATTCAAGAACCGTACCCGTGCGGGAGCACGGGAGCAGAAGGTCAAGCGAATAAGAGCGCAGGGTGGATGCCTTGGCACTAAGAGCCGAAGAAGGACGTGATAAGCTGCGAAAAGCTATGGTAAGGAGCAAATATCCAAC
>CAJTVH010000119.1 GCA_910579745.1 uncultured Clostridia bacterium
GGAATTGAAAAATCTTATAATTTTGTGTATACTTAGAAAAAGAAATTAGACTTAGAAATCGGGCATTATATTATATAGGAGGGCTAATATGCTTGATACGATACCTAACGAAGAAGAAATGACTGCTTTAGTCGGACAATCTTTATATGATGTATGGAATAAGTTGTGTATTTTAATTGATGAAAAATACGAAATGGAATGTCAGTGGAATAAAGGCGGTAAAGCATGGAATTATGAGTATAAATACCGCCGAGGCGGTAAAACATTGTGTGCATTATATGCAAGAAAAAATTGTATAGGTTTTATGATTATATTTGGAAAAGATGAGAGAACAAAATTTGAAACAGAACGAAATAATTATTCGGAACAAGTTCAAAAAATCTATGATGAAGCACAAACTTACCGTGATGGTAAATGGGTAATGTTTGAACCGACTGATACATCAATGTTTCATGATTTTATTAAATTATTAGGAATTAAGAGAAAGCCAAACAGGAAGTAGCAACTTTTTGGTAGGATTTATATAAATTTAGAATTTGGAGGAGATTGTTATGACGGAAACGATGGGTGTTGCGATTGGAATAGGTGTATTTGCACTTGTTTTTATATATTTTGGTTGTTTGATGTGGAAAAAGGAGAAAATCACTTTGCTTCATAGTTATCATTATGACAAAGTGTCTCCAAGTGATAAAAAGGTTTTTTGTAAAATATCAGGTTGGGGTGTTATCTTTATTGGAATTGGTCTTTTGGT
>CAJTVH010000120.1 GCA_910579745.1 uncultured Clostridia bacterium
CGTTCCCGGGTCTTGTACACACCGCCCGTCACACCATGGGAGTCGGAAATGCCCGAAGTCAGTGACCCAACCGAGAGGAGGGAGCTGCCGAAGGTGGAGCCGGTAACTGGGGTGAAGTCGTAACAAGGTAGCCGTATCGGAAGGTGCGGCTGGATCACCTCCTTTCTAAGGGAATGAGTAAGAGGCTGCATTACTGTTAATTTGCCAAGAAAGAGTCAGAGTTAAGCAGTATTTACAATGGCTATAGGAAGCAAAGAGAATTCCGGTGGCGATGCGACTGAGGGAAACACCCGTACCCATCTCGAACACGATGGTTAAGCCTCAGACGGCCGATGGTACTATATTGGAGACGATATGGGAGAGTAGGTGGCTGCCGGATTATAAAAAATAAAATAGTGTCATACAGTGACCAAGATATTTATCAGAATTGTTGGGGATAAATTTAGGGATAGATATTTTGAATGACTGCATGGCAGTCATGAAGAGAATGAATTTAGACTCTTCAAGAGTGTTCCTTGAAAACCGAATACAGAAATTAATCTTAATATCAAATATGTTAAGACATCCGAGGTAGCCAAACGATTTTTTGTAGTAAAAGACAAAAATCAGTTTTGGTTATAAAATAATTAATTGTAGACAATACACAACATTTAAAACCATACCTGACATACAACGCTATGTATGGGATAAGTGGAAAGATGCATACCAATAACCGTATGCCGTTTTCTC
>CAJTVH010000121.1 GCA_910579745.1 uncultured Clostridia bacterium
TCGTACAAGGACATTCTGAAAAGTTTAGCAATCTGAAAGAAGCATTGTAAGGGTAAGAAGTGCAAGATAAATGTTAATCTACATAAATGTAATGTATTTGTATTTATAAAGGTTAAAAAGGGAGGGTGTTTATTGGCACCAGTTAGTGAGGCAAAAAAAAGGGCTAATAAGAAATGGGAGAAAGCTAATTGTAAGCAAATTAGGCTTGTACTACCTATTTCACAAGCCGAAAAATTGGATTCTTATTGTAAGGCTAATAATATTAGCAAGAATGGCTTCATAAAGGAAGCTATACAAGAAAAACTTGATAAAATTAATTTATAAGCTATGTCATATAGCTTATTTTTTTGTAACAATATTGCACTGTACAGTTGTAATAAATTCACAAAAAAATACACTGTACATTTATACAATATGTCAATAGACAAAATACACTGTACATTGTATAATATAATTAAGTTAAGGGAAAGGAAATAAACAAAATCCAATTCCTTAATATAAAGATAATATGGATTAAATAAAAAGGCAATAATTTATATTTATGCTTGAATAATTAGCTTAGGGGTGATAAAATATAAAAAAAGAAAAGGGTGATATTAATGTATAGTATGGGCGAAAAAATTAAAATTTTAATGTTGAGGCGGAATATTAATCAAAAGGAATTAGCAAATAAATTAGGTATTAGTCAAGTTACACTCTCTAAAAAGTTTAAATTAAATGAC
>CAJTVH010000122.1:0-425 GCA_910579745.1 uncultured Clostridia bacterium
CTGCTTTCGGCATGGAAATGACGCTGGGCAATATCCTATTTGCCTCAACTTTTCTGGTAACGGACATTTTGAGCGAGCTTTATGGGAAAAAAGCCTCCCAGACTGCGGTTTACCTTGGGATTGCCACTTCAGTCATCTTCATTTTCTTAAGCCAGTCTTGGATGCTGTATGTGCCAAATGAAAATGATTTTGCATCCCCGGCCATCCGCACAGTCTTCTCCAATACCCCCCGCTTAATGGCGGTAGGAATTATTGTATACGTCATTGTCCAGCTTTTCGATGTGTGGGCATATCATAAATGGTGGGCGTTCACCAGTAGCAGGTTCGGGGACTCCAAGAAATTCTTGTGGATCCGGAATAATGGCTCCACTCTGGTATCCCAGCTTCTGAACACAGTCCTGTTCACATGGGGCGCATTTTTGGGC
>CAJTVH010000122.1:435-709 GCA_910579745.1 uncultured Clostridia bacterium
CTATGATACAAAGACACTGATTTCCATTGCTATCGCCAGCTATATTATTTTTGTGGTCACAAGCATTGCGGACACGCCCTTCGTGTATCTGGCTCGGTACCTGCACCAGAAAAAACAATCGATTCCCACTTCCGCAAAAAGCCAAATTTCTCAAAAACACAGGTAAGAGAGGACTGATAAGATATGAGATTTAGTTATGCAGCATATAATATGCTGCATAACTGTATTGATGTAACCAAGGAATTGTTGTTATCAGTCGGAAAATACCATCAGA
>CAJTVH010000123.1 GCA_910579745.1 uncultured Clostridia bacterium
TTTCAATTGGACAGAGTTGGAGAATTATTTAATGAAAGGGAGTGAACATGAATAAATAAAATGCCTGTTTCATTGGGCGATGGAAAGGAGAAATATTGATTAATGCAACAGAAATAGAAATAAAATCATTTTGGAGAAAATGGTTATGTGTACATAAATATACTGGTGGGGTAAGGACGGTATACGATAATAAAGGCAAGAAAAGACATGCTTATATTTGTTTAAAATGTGGAAAAAGAGAACATATAGATTAGTGGAGGAATGATCATATTGACAGTGCAAAAAAGAGATGGACGTAAAGTCCAATTTGACAAAGAAAAAATTAAAATAGCTGTTCTAAAAGCGTTTATTGAAGTAGATAGAGAAGAAACAGATTATGCAAAAGAAAAAGCTAGAGAAATCGCAGACTACATAGAGTGTTTGAATAAAAATATGACAGTTGAGGAGATTCAAGATCAGGTTGAAGAAAAGCTAATGGCAAGCAATCGCAAAGATGTGGCAAGAAAGTATATTATATATAGAAATAACAGAACTACTATTAGAGAGAAAAATACTCAATTAATGAAAGATATTTCTGAAAAACTGAATGCAAATAATATTCAAAATCAAAATGCAAATGTGGATGAAAAATCCTTTGGAGGGCGAATAGGAGAAGCAAGTGATACTGTTTTAAAGAAATATGCATTAGATAATTGTATGTCCGAA
>CAJTVH010000124.1 GCA_910579745.1 uncultured Clostridia bacterium
TAACAGTGATTAAAAGGCTTGAAGCAAAAATGCAAAGCTGATTAACAAAGCGACAAACCAGAACTTGAACGGGAGATGATGTTATGAATTTAATTATTTCAACACTTAAGAAAGATGATTTATATAATAAAAAAATAATTGAAGATATACAAAAAAACATAAATAATGTTGAGATTATTTATGCAGAAGATATGAATATAAAAGGCTGCATAGGTTGTAATCGTTGTTGGCTTGTAACACCGGGAATATGCACTATAAAAGATGATTATGAAAAATTGCTTATCAAATTTTTGCAATCAAAACAAGTTGTTTTTATAACAGATTTAAAATTAGGCTTTGTCTCGTATAAGTTAAAAAATATTTTTGATAGAATATTACCTCTTTTGACAATGAATTTACGATTTAAAAATGGACAAATGAGGCATTACCTTAGATATAAAAAACATTATAAAATGGGGTTAATATATAAAGGAAATGGGAATCGGGAATTTTTGGAAAAATGGCTTGAAAGAGTAATGATAAATTTGGACGGAACATCGATTGGCACATACAATATTGAGAACAAGGAGGAAATTTTAAATGCACTTATTAATTGTTAGTTGTACTCCAAGGGCGAAAGAAAAAAGTAATACAGATAAAATATTAGATGAATTAAGAAAAGGATATGAGTACAATGGAAATACAACGGAAACATTATATTTATA
>CAJTVH010000125.1 GCA_910579745.1 uncultured Clostridia bacterium
GTCGGGAAGCAGTTATGAACAGTATATTGATTTTTATATTGCAGGGGGTACTAATGGCTTGTCAGGCGATGTGGAGGTACAATTTTTCGGCAAAGGCTGGATTGTTTGCGATAGTATTGAAAGCTCTAATATAGCGAGCGGGTATACAGCGACTGAAATTTCATTATAGCGAAAAAATAAAAGAATAGAATAAAAATTTTTAAACAATGGAGGATTATTTTATGAAAAAATATTATGTATGCAACGGAAATATTATTATTAATAAGTATTGTTTTAAATATACATATACTATTGATAATGTCAGTTCAGAGACAAAATCGGAGGTTGTTCAATATTGCCGCGACGACAACGAGTTTAACGCTCTCGTCGCTGAATTAAAGAAAAAAAACATTGACTACACGGTATTAAAACTTGACACGGAGGATATTTTGAGATATGATGGAATGCCTGCCGCCTCAGAGGAAGAGGCGAGACGGCTTATAGAACCAGCTCTTGAGGAAGTCAAGGGGGATAAGATAAATGAAATATCCGCCGCTTGTAAGGAAACTATTTTTAAAGGTATTGAGGTGACTTTATCCGATGGGAGTGTGAGACATTTTAGTCTCAAAACAGAAGACCAAATTAATTTAAACGGGCTTTTGGGGCAGATAAACTTAGGAAATATAAAACCTGAGAACGG
>CAJTVH010000126.1 GCA_910579745.1 uncultured Clostridia bacterium
AATACTGATCCATTAAATACAGAGAGATCAAAAACGGATGGATTAAATACATATCAATCAATCTATCCGGCAGAGCCGGAGGCGGCAGGCCGCCCGGATAGGATGGATCGGATAGAGCTGACAGACGCCTACCGCGAGATCATTAAAGAAAATATTGAGTATGACTGTATGGTTTCCCGTTATGGTAAAGAACGCTTAGACGAGACTATGGAGCTTATGCTTGAAGTTGTTTTGTCCAAGCGGCCATATATCCGTATTGCCGGGGATGATTTTCCCAGGGAGGTGGTAAAGGGCCGTTTCCTGAAGATCAATTCCGGCCACCTGGAGTATGTATTTGACTGTATTGACAAGAACACCACAAAAGTCGGAAATATCAAGGCATACCTGCTGGCAGCGCTGTATAATGCCCCGGCAACAATGGACAGTTATTACCGTGCCGAGGTCAATCACGACCTGTACGGCTGTTAGACGCCTTCGGGCGTCTTTTCTCATCACAGAAAGGAGGCGGGCACGATGAAAAGAAATTCTGTGCCGGCACTATGCCCGGCGTAAGCAAAGAGCAGATTCAGGCGGCGAGGGAGGCGGACCTGTTTGCTTACCTGCAGTTCCATGAACCTGGGGTGATGAAACGGGATAGGTCCAATTACTGCCATAAGGAACATGACAGTCTGATCTAT
>CAJTVH010000127.1 GCA_910579745.1 uncultured Clostridia bacterium
TGAATAATGCAATGACTGAATCTGTTAGGCAGTTTTCAGCAAATTTAAAAGCAATAGAGGCCGCAATTAAGCCTATGCAAGCGAATAATGCAATGATGGAACTCTCAAAACAACTTGCACCAACCCTACAAGCTTTAGAATCTGTTAAAACCTTGCAAGTTAGCGGAGCAATGGAAAATTTTGCCAAACAGCTTTCATTAGCTTCAAAAGCAATCGGTACATCTAATCCAAAAGATGAAACAACATAAATTTTAAAACTACATTGTTTAGATAATAAATCAATGGACGAATTCATATATATAGCCTTTCTGTCCATTGATTTTCTATGCTCTCAAATGGAATTACACATCCAGATATAATCCGCAGTCAAGATAATTCCTCCCCAGACGGGATAAATCTTTCGTAATCACGCAGTTTATCAGCCCGTTTTCAATGTCCTTAATCATGTTCTGAAAGCTCGGTCTTTGGAAATTCGTACCAGAATAACCGTCGTCTATCTAATTGCCGTCTTTGATACAATGTAACTTTGCCCCAAACCTTTTAATTTTTCCCTATACTTTTTAATTTTGCCCCCATACTTTTTAACTTTGCCTCTGAGGGGTGTACACGGAATAAAAAAGCCTTTGGGATATCTCCTGAAAGAAAATCCCAAAG
>CAJTVH010000128.1:0-308 GCA_910579745.1 uncultured Clostridia bacterium
TGGATCTCTTCCTTTTTCAATACGGAATGAAAGGATTCTATGCAGGCATTGTCATAGGGATTCCCTTTACGGCTGAATGAATGGATCATTCCATGGCTGCCCAGATAACTCTCAAATGCCTGGCTTGTGTACTGACTGCCCAGATCACTGTGGAGAATGATTCCCTGCGTGTCTCTGACATTCAGGCAGGCATTCTTTACCGCTTCCACTGCCAGCTCCGCTGTCATGGATGTCCCATAGGCATATCCGATAATCTTGCGGCTGCACAGGTCCATTACGGAAGCCAGATAGGTCCATCCTTCTTTCAG
>CAJTVH010000128.1:318-649 GCA_910579745.1 uncultured Clostridia bacterium
GGATATAGGTGATATCCGTACACCATTTCTGATTGATGGTTTCTGCTTCAAAATCACGTCCCAAGATATTTACCTTATCATCAGGGACAGCCCCATGGTTTGCATTGTGGTTATACTTTTTTACCACTACAGACCTCAGCCCTTGTTCTGCCATATGCCTCTGGACACGCTTTACGCTGCAGGGTCTCCCATTGTCATTGAGGGTACGGCATATTTTGACGGCGCCATACCTCCGTTTTGAATCATCGTAAGCCTGTTTCACTTTATGGCTGAATTCTTCATATTCCTCCTGTCTGTCTGAGGGTACACTGATCAAAGCTTTGTAATAAGT
>CAJTVH010000129.1 GCA_910579745.1 uncultured Clostridia bacterium
CAGAAGAATGTCATAGTCGATATTTTCTAAAATCAGTTCGCGGTAACTTTCCATCTCATCCAATCCCATCCTGCGCGGAGCGCGTTTACCAGCAGGAGAAGAAACCGCTGAGGGGGCAGGGGGTGGGATGGATAGATCAGTATCGCTTTTTTCAGTTTTATTTATATCAGTATTATTAGGGGCGGAAATTCCGCACTCTTGACCGCTGGTTTTCCGTCGTGCAGACTGCGGTTTTTCAGCAGTCTTGACTGCGGCACTGTCAAGCGGTCTTGACTGCTGGTTTTCCGCAGTCTGAACCGGCGCAGAGTGTTCCGGCTCCAGAATGAAGTTCTTAACGTAAATCCGGGCGGGGTGTCCCTGGCCCTGCTTTTTCCGTTCCACAAGGCCGATGCCCTCCAATTCGCGGAACAGCTTCGTCGCCTTGTCCTTGCCGCAGTCCAGCATGGTCATGACTTCCTCCTGGGTGAAGTAGAGGAACACGCGCCCGTTATCGTCCAGCCAGCCATTGCGGGCGGACAGCCCCATGCGGTCAAGCAGCAGGCCATACAGCACCTTTGCTTCCAGCGATACGCCCTTGTAGCGGCGGTCGGTCAATAGAATTTTGGGGATACGGTAGA
>CAJTVH010000130.1 GCA_910579745.1 uncultured Clostridia bacterium
GGAGCATTTGCGGGAAAAGATGTGAAGCATCTGTGGAGCCTTCCGGTTATTTCGGCTGTGCTGTTCCTCATAGGTACATGGATATTCTTTGACATGGGGGAAACAGCATTTATCCTGTATGCGGCAGTTTATCTCGTCTTGGGGATAGCGGCCATGATGATTTCCATGCTTATCAGAAAGAAAACGCAGAAGTAATCTGACGAGGCAGGGTAGCTATCCCAGCTTTCTGGTGTATCGGGGAACCTTATAATAAAGTTGTTGAATGGAGTTAGGGTTGATGAAAAAAGCAGCATTGATTTTAGGAATTATTTTTTTGGTTTTAACATTTTTAGGCGGTGGATATGTTCTTATAAATCATGGGCAAGTAAATGCGGGATATGCGGTTGTGCCGGGAATTTGGACTGTGATATGTTTTGGGTTTTATCGGAATGGGAAACGTGACTAATTTCAGTTTGTCAGGCATGACTTTAGACTATAAAGTTATCATTTGGAATTTTATGGTTTTATACCCCAATAAGCTACAGCCTGACAAGGCAGGGCAGGCATCCCCGGTGTTCCGGCTTATGGGGAACTTTGGAAGTGAGGATTTTAGATGAGGGTTAATTTTGATAAACC
>CAJTVH010000131.1 GCA_910579745.1 uncultured Clostridia bacterium
CGCATCCTTCAAATCCATGTGAATATACAATAAATTTTGTAATTGGATCATTTTTTCTATTTCCACCACCTTTATTTAGATATTTTATTAAATTATCTGTAGTACTAAAAAATTTTAAACTTATTTTTAAATCGCCATTAGCAACTGTTGTGAAATGTTCTTTATCTTCTGTCGTCCATCCCTCATCGGCTATTAACCATGTTATAGTTTCATTAGTTTTATTTTTCCCAATAAGCCTATATAAATCAGCAATTGCTGGTTCAATAAAATTATATTTAAAACCATCTCCATAATTTCCACCAGAAACAACTAATTGTTCTAATCCAAAAGGATCCGCAAACGCCACAGGATTATTCCCGCAGTAAGCGTACCAGTTAAGCCCGTCTCTCGCAGGGTCCTCACTCGTAAACCTTCCAGTTCCAGGGTCATAGTTTCTCGCCCTTAGGTAAATACTTTCCGTCTCCTCATCATAGTACTCACCGCAATACCTAAACGGATTCGTGTCGCTGTCCTCTTTTCCCATCTCATCGCCAAAAGCGTCATACTCATACGTTTTAAGCAAGTTTTTACTGACATAGTTATCAGCGTCCGGATCATAATTCTCATATCC
>CAJTVH010000132.1 GCA_910579745.1 uncultured Clostridia bacterium
CCGGAAGCTCCCATAATGGCAATAAATTCGCCGTCCGTTACGCTGAACGATACTTTGTTAAGGCTTGGGTGCTGTGATTTCGCATAAATTTTTGTTACATTTTTCGCGTCCAATAATGTAGCCATTTCTTTTATTCTCCTTTGCTTTTTTGATAACAGTATTGTAATTTGGGGACTGTAAAAAAGAATGAGTAAATTACGCAGATTTTTTGCGTGATTTCCTCATTCTTTAAAAAAGCAGGGGTGGAATTACGGGCAGGCAGGTTATTCGCTGAGGCGCTGGCGTATGTATATCTTCCCCAATCGAAACAACGGATGGCAGGTATGTGTGCAGGACGGCGAACTGTTTTTCTATGTAACCCGGCGAATCTCCGGCACACAAATGATTGCCCATGATTTTTATGAAGTAAAATGTTTAAGACAGAATAGAGAAAGGCAAACAGCACAAAAACAAAATTGCCATAGGGGCGGCAGAGCCCATACACACCCTGCCATGGATAAATTTCGCACAAAGATTGCAACTTATTAACTAAGTAACCTATGCAGCTATATCATTATAAAACAGGGAGGTATTTATATATGAATATTGGTTC
>CAJTVH010000133.1 GCA_910579745.1 uncultured Clostridia bacterium
GAGGTAACAGAAAGTTTTGGTTATACCAAAACTAAAGTATTGATTACTGAAGTTTTAAAAGGCGATAAAAATTTATTAAACCAGGTAATTGTTTATACCGAACCGTATTATGAAAAAATTATTAAAGGCGTTTTGGGTTATGTAATGGACGAAAATTATGAACCCGCAATTATAGGCAATGAATATATTTTGTTTTTAAGCAGTTATACAGGTGAAAGTCAAGTATATAAAGACGCTTATACTTTAGAATATTGTGAATTAGGAAAGTATCTTGTAAATGAAAATATAAATAGAGCGCGTACAAGTGTAGACGCTTATGTTGACGGATTAAGCAACGAGGAATTGAATATAGGACCTGAGAAATCCACGTTCTACAGGAAGATGTATAAAAGCGTGATAGACAAGTATATTTTGGTAAATGATGTTTCTGACGCTGAAATACAGGAGGAGGAAACCAAATCCAATGAAATAAGCGGGGAGCCGGAAAATGAAAAAGGAGAAAAAGAAAAGACCATAAAAACAATAGGCTTTGAGGAATATAAAGCTTTAAATAAAAACGGGAGGATTCTTCTTCCGATAAGGGATATAGCG
>CAJTVH010000134.1 GCA_910579745.1 uncultured Clostridia bacterium
GGGGGAAATGCGGCAAAATGCGCTCCCCTGTAGGCAACCGTGTTGATCAGCCACACATCCCTGCTGTTCCTGTACTGGGAAATATCATCTTTTTTTATCTCACCCTGTTTTCTCGGTCTGTTGATTCCCTGCACCTTTCCATTCCCCTGTCCCGGCACTGCAACCGAATATTTGTTGCTGTCACTGCGCCCCCTCATATATCTTGCTGCCGTTCCAGATGCAATCGGCTCTGCAATCGCAGAAGCATCATAGTAATACCTGCTGGATTTTGAAAACAGAAAGACATGTTCATAGCTCCTTGTAGGTCTGTCCTTTACATTTTCCGGCATTGCATTTCCCTTCTGCCAGATAATGTCACTGCGCAGATACCACCCCGAATCCCTCAAAGCAAATGCCACCATCCACGGAATGCCTATCATGTCCTTGTTCTTGCACCCCCTGACATTCTGTGTAAGGGAAACTTTCTGTCCGTTCCTCCCTTTGGGGTTTTTCGGATCAAGACATGCCCCCTTGCTCCCTGTGCCAAAGTACGAGTCTGAAATATTCAGCCAGAAAGTTCCACTGTCTGAAAGTACCCTGTAAAG
>CAJTVH010000135.1 GCA_910579745.1 uncultured Clostridia bacterium
TTGCTATTATCGGCAGAAAGAGCGAATATGTGTACTACCGAAAGGGAAAACAAAGAAAACGGAGGAACACAGAATGCTGAACAGGAAATTTGAAGGGGCCACACTTTTTGAGATCGACTACACGCCGAAGGGGACAAAGACCATGAAGACCGTTTCGGTCTGGGCGAAGAACCGGCTGGACGCATCAAACTACATGATTTTGAATCACATTTGGGGGAAACAGCATGAGATCAGGGTTGCAACGGCCAACCTGCTGAAATAAGGAGGGCGCGGGCCATGAAGAAGCATGAGATTGATTTTTTACAGACAACCACAATCGAACACCTGCAGGAGAAAATCCCTTCCTGCTACGGGGCAGTCGTAACCTTCGGGGAAAAGGTCCTTGCCACCATGATGAGCTGGAAGGGGCAGTACGAAGCCGCCACCTACGAATTTATCGAAACGCCGGAGGAGACGGGGCTTGGGGACATTGAGTGCAGGCTGAACCTTCTGGAGATTGCGGATGGGACTTTCAAGGACGGCGGCCATGCGATGGCCTGGGCATTGAAAGCGGCTGAGTAAAAAACTGAAACTG
>CAJTVH010000136.1 GCA_910579745.1 uncultured Clostridia bacterium
CTGGCAATCTCCACATCATTCCCATAGGCTGTAATGCGTTCCTCATAGTCTTTAATCTCCTGCGGGTAGTGCTTCAGTATCCTGTCCTCAAGGTCATAATGCTCGGAAAGATAGCTCTGCTTCAAGACTTTCAGCTTCGCCACCTGCGTATCCAAATCCATTTTTTCCTTGAAACGCTCGTCGCCTGTGGCAAGCATTTTGACCTCCGCAAAGGAGAGGGCGACCTCGTCCATGTCCTCGGCAGAACGGACGGGGCTTTTGCTCGTCATTATCTGGCTGATAAATTTCTGCTTTCCCTCCACCAACTGAAAGAGGTAGGCATCAAAGGTCTGTTCCGTCACATAGCGGTAAACTTCAACCTCTGGGAACATATTGCCCTGCCTTTCGAGCCTGCCTTGACGCTGTTCCAAATCAGTCGGTCATTTTTTGCGGACAGTTCAATACATGCCATCCGTTTCTGCTCCCTGCTCCTGCGTTTGCTCTCGTTTGACTTCTCCCTCTGCATCTTCTTGGCGCAAACGGGACAATACTTTGATATGCCAGAGCCAGGGACGTATTCAACGCCGCACACTGT
>CAJTVH010000137.1 GCA_910579745.1 uncultured Clostridia bacterium
AGAGATAGAGAAAGAGATAGATATAGAGTTAGAGATAAAGAGAGAGGGAGAGATAAAAACCGGACAGACCGCCCCCGCCCCTTTTGGCAGATATGAAAACGTATTTTTGTCAGAAAAAGAGCTTGCGGAGCTGCAAGAGGAACTTCCCGGCAAATGGGAGTATTACATAGACCGCTTATCCGGCTATATCGCTTCCAGCGGGAAGAAATACAAGAACCATGCCGCCACTATCCGGCGTTGGGCGGCTGATGACAGGGTGATATTGTCAATATTGGTTGACACTTTTTTTACAAGGATATCAATGCCTAAGCAGCATCCAGAGATTCATAGTATCTCCGTCGTTTAACCATAGGAGGCAGTCCCTCATTAGCGGAGCATATCCTCCTGTTGTTCCAATAGCCGATGAAATATCTAAAGATGAGGGTTTCCACTTCCTCCACTGTCATTTTCTCTGTATCATGCCTCCCATAGAGGAGCTCCTCTTTCATCCGTGCCCACATGCTCTCGCACCGTGCGTTGTCATGGCAGCGTCCTCCGGCGCTGTTCATACTCTG
>CAJTVH010000138.1 GCA_910579745.1 uncultured Clostridia bacterium
ACACCGCCCGTCACACCATGGGAGTCGGGAATGCCCGAAGCCAGTGACCCAAGCGAAAGCAGGGAGCTGCCGAAGGCGGGACGGATAACTGGGGTGAAGTCGTAACAAGGTAGCCGTATCGGAAGGTGCGGCTGGATCACCTCCTTTCTAAGGAGAAGAAGTAAGGGTTTTATATACTGTTGAGTAGCCGAGGAGGCTAGAGGAACATCTGGTGTTGATGCGCTTATGGGGAACACCCGTACCCATCCCGAACACGACGGTTAAGACATAAGCGGCCGATGGTACTATACTGGAGACGGTATGGAAGAGCAGGTGGATGCCAGATTTTATCTAAAATACTCATAAAGCTGGTTTTACCAGTGATTAATGAGCTTAAGATATTAAGCTCATTGGTGACTGATAAATTTCAGTCGAATAGTTTACCGTACCTTGAAAACTGCATATTGAAACAAACTTAGAAATAAGAAGACATCCGAGAAGATCGAAAGATCAAAACAGTAAGAGTATAACGCTATATATTCTTACAGAGGTTAAGTGGAAAAGAG
>CAJTVH010000139.1:0-245 GCA_910579745.1 uncultured Clostridia bacterium
TCCGTAGCCTAACCGCAAGGGGGGCGCGGCCGAAGGTGGGTTCGATAATTGGGGTGAAGTCGTAACAAGGTAGCCGTTCGAGAACGAGCGGCTGGATCACCTCCTTTCTAAGGAGACCTCGGACAGTGAAACACCTGTCCGTAACATCCTGGTCAGCCGTTTGGGCTGATGAGTAGTTACGTTGTTTAATTTAGAGGGCATACGCCTTCGGAGGAATGAGGAGAGATGTGGGGATATAGCTCAGC
>CAJTVH010000139.1:255-544 GCA_910579745.1 uncultured Clostridia bacterium
GTACACACCGCCCGTCACACCATGAGAGTCGGGAACACCCGAAGTCCGTAGCCTAACCGCAAGGAGGGCGCGGCCGAAGGTGGGTTCGATAATTGGGGTGAAGTCGTAACAAGGTAGCCGTTCGAGAACGAGCGGCTGGATCACCTCCTTTCTAAGGAGACCTCGGACAGTGAAACACCTGTCCGTAACATCCTGGTCAGCCGTTTGGGCTGATGAGTAGTTACGTTGTTTAATTTAGAGGGCATACGCCTTCGGAGGAATGAGGAGAGATGTGGGGATATAGCTCAGC
>CAJTVH010000140.1 GCA_910579745.1 uncultured Clostridia bacterium
TATAGGCGAAGTGAAAAAGCCTGTCTGCCATTCGTTATAAAAATGGCAGATAGGAATATATGTATCAAGGCGGCATATCAAGGAGGACTATGTTATGCGTATAGGAAGCAATTATCAAGGGATTATGCAGTTTTTTTCAAAAGTGAATGGAGGAAAGTCAACTACATCAAATGGATATTATTGCGGCAATACGATTGACGATCTGCGTTCTGGACACTTCAAAAATTCATACGGTGTGGAGGGTATGGAAATTACAGGGAGAACAGACTGGAAACGGATTGTCAATGTTTCAGATGAAATGAAACAGCACGTCTATAATGATGTAAAAAAGGAATTTTACAAATATGGCGGAATGTCCGGCAACAACACCGCTGAAACAGATACTTATTATGACAAGATTCATTCTTATGTAAAAACATTGGATTCAAATACCCGGCGTGCCGCTCCGTGGACGTTAAACCAGCTCCATTTAGAAATTGCGGGGAGGGTAACACAAGCTGTAAAAGAAAAAGACCCTGCATGGACGGCAGGGAAGCCTATTTC
>CAJTVH010000141.1 GCA_910579745.1 uncultured Clostridia bacterium
CTTTTGGATGCCCGCCTGATGGCTTTTTGTTATTCCTGTTATATCCATTTAAGCCTTTTCCTTTCTACGGCAAGCCTCCTCCGCTCCGGTAAAACCCAAAACATATCATAGCCCAAATTCCCGGCACAACCGCATATCCGGCATTTACTTGCCCATGATTTATAAGAACATATCCACCGCCTACAAATGTCAAAACCAAAAAAATTATTCCTAAAATCAACGCTGCTTTTTTCATCAACTCTAACCTCATTGAACAACTTTATTATAAGGTTCCCCGATACACTGGAAATCCAGGGATGCCTGCCCTGCCTCGTCAGGTTACTTCTGTGTTTTCTTTCTGATAAGCATGGAAATCAGCATGGCCACTATCCCCAGGGCAAGATAAGCTGCCGCATACAGGATAAATGCTGTTTCCCCCATGTCAAAGAATATCCATGTGCCTATGAGAAACATCACAGCCGAAATAACCGGAAAGCTCCATAAGCGTCGGATGTCCTTTCCCGCATATGCTCCGATTAGCACGGAGTATAATGGATTGAC
>CAJTVH010000142.1 GCA_910579745.1 uncultured Clostridia bacterium
AAACATGTGTCTTCACTATTTTTTTGTTTTAACACATCCTCGTCAAAAATTGTATTGCATTCCGGACAAATAATTTTTCTTCCCATAATACTTACTCTCCTTGTATAATGTATTTAGGTTGTTCAAGGGATACCTATAAACCCTCAGACCTGCTTCTTTACATCTCCTGTCTGATAGGAGATAATAGTTTTATTAGATTGAGAGGATGATCGTCACCTCCTTGAGCGGCTCTGCTCGTACTTGAAAGACTGATCCCTCTCTCTAATAAGCTTTCCGCGTATGAGTTGGATGTTGGTTGCCGCATGGCTTCTCTCCGTATTTAGCACAAGGTAGTGGCGCTTATTAGCTAAGTGGTCTCCCAATCTAAAATTTTTCTTCTGAGGTGGCTTTATGTTTTTTGTTGGCATTGATATCGGTAAAAATAACCATGTCGCTTCCATGATGGATGAATCTGGCAAGGTGGTATTTAAGGCTTTTCCTTCCCCAATACCTCGGACGGCGGACATGCCCTCTTTTCAGATCG
>CAJTVH010000143.1 GCA_910579745.1 uncultured Clostridia bacterium
TACAAATCAAACCGTGGATAGGGTTGTCTTGGTTAGATACTCTTAAAGAGAGGTTTGAAGAAAAAGATAAGCCAATAGAAAACCCTGAAGATATTGAAGATGTTGATCAATATAAATTAACTCCTAAAATGATTAAATTCTGGGGATCTGGATATGAGCCAAAAGTATATCCAACCTTACAGGGGTATTATGACGAATTATTAAAGTTATGTTCAGAGAAGCCAGACGGTAAAAAACAAAAAATGATGAAAAATCTTTGTCTCCTTGAATACCAGATGCAAATCAATATTCAGGCAGGGAAAGACATTGGCACACTTTCCAACTCATATAAGGCAATGTTTGAAGCCGCAGAATTGAAAAATGATAAAACCGATACGGCGAATGATACATTTGGAAAATGGATTATGGATATTGAAAAACACTCCCCAGCGGAATACTACCAAGATAAAAATAAGTACCATGACTTTTTCGGAATTGGTGAGTACATAGATCGGTTCATGTTCAGACCTCTGAAAAATCTTG
>CAJTVH010000144.1 GCA_910579745.1 uncultured Clostridia bacterium
CCGCCCGCCGTTGACCCGGACGCGGCGGCGGCTTCAATGGTATGGAGTTATATCGGGGAATTGGTGTTTAATATGCGTGCAGCGACACGTTGTCGCACAAACTCTGCGTGGGAGAAATCCTGCAACGAGGTAAAAACGACGGAGAGACTTTGTCTCTCTAACTGATACTTCGAGAAGTGGAATGAAGGAGTAACGTCCTGAAACGCTTCCCCTGATACTGCGTTGGAAGAAAGGGAGCGCAATTTCCCGGACTGACACAGCACGCTGAAGTCGGCTGAACATACCCGCCCTGTTCGACCTGAAAAACGGCAGGGCAAAAGCGAGCCAGAGGTGGCCGTGGGTAATAGGCCGGGGGTTCATAACCGCATATGGCGAGAATCGTAGAAATACTGACAAAATCCCGAATGTACAAGTCTAAAGGTTGGGTGGTCAAAAAGGCCACAGCCGTAAATGCGGCGTGTGTGAGGTAAAGTAAGATTGCTGAATATGAAATACCTTACGGCGTTACAGGCGCCGTCCA
>CAJTVH010000145.1 GCA_910579745.1 uncultured Clostridia bacterium
AAACAAAAGAATTAGCAATAATGTTAAATAAATCTATTAACGATATGTATTAACCATTTTTAGACGAGGGAGAGAACTTTCAATTTTTCTCCCTCTTTCTATTTACTTCACAAGCAATAAAACTCGTGATTCATAGGTATTTTTATTTGCCATTTATACAATCTTAAATCGCAATGGGTGTAAACCTACACTCTCTATTCCCTCGCCAAACACATCAGGAACTACCTTTTTCATAAGATTGCGTTTTATTAGGAAAACACACTGTCAAAAGGATTTCATGCTTTGGCGGGGGTCAGCCCGCCTCGGCGGTGTCAGTGGTGTTGATTTCAATATACTCGGCAATACTGCGGAACTCGTCCGCAAACTTAAAGTGAACACTGATATTGCCGTTTTCGTAAACCTTGATATGGTCTACCAGCTCAATCAGAATTTCGCGGGTCAGCTTTTCGATGTTCTGATATTTCGCAAAGGCTACCAGCGCGGGATGCTGCTGGTCAACGCCGTTTGAAAGCTGTTTCC
>CAJTVH010000146.1 GCA_910579745.1 uncultured Clostridia bacterium
GACGAGGGAAACGGTGAGAGTGACGGGAAGCCTTGACAGGATAAAGGAGACAAGTTATAACTACATGAACAAGCCGTCGAGAGTGACGGGCGTTGACGATGACGGGAAAAAGGTGTATACTGCGTATGAGTATGACAAAAATGGAAACACCATAAAAGTGATAACGGGAAACGGGAAAAACGTCATGGAGTATAAGTATGACGGTCTGGACAGGGTGGTAAAGATAACATACCCGAGCGGAAAGAGCGAGACGTATGAGTATGACGCCGAGGGAAACGTGAGCGGGAAAACGGACAGAAACGGGGTAAAAATGACATATGAGTATAACTCGCTGGGGAAGGTGACTTTGGAGAAAGGGGAGAAGGGAAGGAAAACAGAGGTAAGGAGCTATGAGTACGCCGGGACCGGGGCGGTGACGAGAATGACGGATGAGAACACGGAGGTAAGCTATACGTACAACAGTTACGGTTTGCCGGCGGCGGAGAAATATAAGGCGGACGGCGTGTGCTGTATGGGA
>CAJTVH010000147.1 GCA_910579745.1 uncultured Clostridia bacterium
TTTTCTTCGGAGTCTTGTCTTTTGTTGCCATAGTCGGCCTACTTTCCTGATTGGATTCGGCCTTTCTTAGTCCTACTCGAACCTATGGAGTTTGCTTGAAATATGGTTTTTCTTGCAATCTTACCCTGACTACAGCCCGTCCCTCCACCGCTTACTTTCTTCACGGCTTCATTGGTACCATGGCTGCTGTTTCATTCCCGATTAAGAAAAGTTATACCGCACCCCCGGTAAGTGGCGACACGATTTTCCTTTTCAACGCTTCTACGCCCGCAATGGCTCCACGTCAGGAACTTTCCACGTTCCAATACTTCTATTCGATTTCAACCGCACTTAGGTTTCCCTTTAGACCTGTGTGCTGGACGGCGCCTGTAACGCCGTAAGGTGTTTCATAACATGCAATCTTACTCCACCTCACACACGCCGCTACTGCGGCAACAGCCTTTTTGACTGCGCTTCATTTAGATCCGTACATTCGGGATTTCGTCAGTGTTTCCACATACTCGCCATATGCGGT
>CAJTVH010000148.1 GCA_910579745.1 uncultured Clostridia bacterium
TCATTAACCGCGCTTCCTCACCGATAGCCATGATCTTGCTGGAATCACGATCAATCGCCACCACAGACGGTTCCTTCAGCACAACACCCTTACCCTTAATATATACTAAAATACTCGCTGTACCTAAATCAATTCCAATATCATTGGACACTAACATTCTTATTCTTCCTCCTGCTTGTTCCTTCCGATTCCTTTATTTACAGTATTTACAATATTTCCAATGTCAATCTTATAACTTCATAATAATTGGTGTTTTATTTTGTTTTAATTTCCTGTTTCCCTTATAATTGGATCAACCGGAATTTCCATAATTTCCATAAAAATCCGGCTTTCTTTATTATATACAAAGATATCCTATTTTGAAAGGGTTTTTTTATTTTTTATTTTGTTTATATTTTTTTTATGATGGAGACACACTTTTGACACAAATATTTTCTATACTATAGTTACATTATCCAAGAGGATAATGAGCCTTTGTTTCAAGTTAACACTTGAAATTGTAAAGCTTTTTCAT
>CAJTVH010000149.1 GCA_910579745.1 uncultured Clostridia bacterium
TATTGCGTTCCAAACCAATATTCTCGCCTTGAACGCCGCCGTAGAAGCCGCCCGCGCAGGCGCCGCCGGAAAAGGGTTTGCCGTAGTAGCCGATGAAGTCCGCAATCTGGCAAACAAAAGCACAGAGGCCTCCGAAAATATCGCTGCTTTGATTGAAAATTCTTTGCAGGCAATCGAAAACGGAACGCAGATTGCGGACGATACGGCGCAGTCCCTGCTCCAGGCAGTAAATGACGTAAACGAAATGGCCGGCATCATCGAACAGATTTCAGAGGCCAGCAGCGACCAGGCGGATTCCATCGCTCAGCTCACGGTGGGAATTGACCAGATCTCCAATGTTGTACAGACAAACTCGGCAACCGCGGAGGAAAGCGCGGCGGCAAGCGAAGAACTGTCCAGTCAGTCACAGCTTATGAAAAGCCTGGTAGGAAGGTTTCAGCTAAAGCGCGGCCCTTCAAAATGAACCCGGCATCATGGCCGTTATCTGACCTAAAGAAACCGTACAGACGCGAA
>CAJTVH010000150.1:0-265 GCA_910579745.1 uncultured Clostridia bacterium
GGGCGAGAAACTATGACCCGGGTATGGGAAGGTTTACGAGCGAGGATCCGGCGAGGGACGGGCTTAACTGGTATGTCTACTGCGGGAATAATCCGGTTATGTTTAAGGATCCGAGCGGGAAAATTGTTGAAAGTGACGGAAATTATTCTTATGATGTTCAATTAAGATTATTAGATTATACTATTAAATATCTTGATGCAAAAATTAATAACAATATGTATGTAGCTAATTATTATGTTGATATGGCTAATAAATTAAGATCAGA
>CAJTVH010000150.1:275-511 GCA_910579745.1 uncultured Clostridia bacterium
TGTATGGATGAATTATTTTATTAAGATGGGATTTCTTGCGGCAGATAATGCAGGATTAAAGAGGGGAAGTGATGATTATGCAATAGTCGTTACAAATTTTATTATAAATGCAAAAAATAATAAAAGTTTAATTGATGCAGATTATAATATTAAATCTGTTGGAATTATTGCGTCTATTATTTGTCCGGGAGGTTCAATAGTTTCTCCTAAGAATGATTATAATCCATTAAAAAATA